>JALVZI010000059.1 GCA_027022125.1 Anaerolineae bacterium
CTGCTGTATAGTCGGCTCTCAAACCTTATTTTTCTCTGTTTCTCTGCGCCTCTGTGGTTTAATTTTTTCACGGGCAATAACCCGACAATTAAGGTTGGACGATGCAATAGTATGCGATTGCCCCGTTTTTTTGCAACTATGCTTGAATTTCTGCGTATAAGATGATAAACTGGTCACAATATCTGTAAAAATCTGAATGCCACTCAAAGGAGGAGATAATGGATTTTGGTGCAGTGATTCAAACGTGGTTGAATGTGCTCACCCACCCCGGAGAAGACGTTTTTCAGGAAGAACGGACAAAGCCGCAAGCCACGCTGGCAAATGCCATCATTTGGATTATTGTGGCGGGCGTAATTGCCGCGATTTTCGCCGCCATCGGGGTGGCAATCAGCGAGGCGATGGGAACCGGGATAGGGTTCACACAAACCATCATCAACCAAATGGATTTGCCGCCGGAAGCCCGCCGTCAAATGATGACGGCGCTGGCGGCTCGCACCGCCGGAACCGGTGCGGGTGTTTTCAGTGCGTTGTGTATGACGCTGTTTGTTGTGCCGATTGCTTTTTTGCTGGGGTCTGCCATCTATTTTGTGATAGCCAAAATGTTCGGCGGTACGGGCGATTTTTCCGAGCAAACCTATCTGCTGGCGACATTTTCCGCCCCCATTATTGTGGTGAATGCCATTATCGGTGTGGTTCCGTATTTGGGCGGTTGCGTTACCTTTTTCATTTCGATATACCAACTGGTTTTAACCTATTTTGCCATCAAAGTTTCGCATAATTTGTCGTCCGGCAAAGCCATTATGACCATCCTCATTCCGATTTTGGTGATTTTTGCTTGCATCATTTGCGGGTTTGCGGTGATGTTCGCTACAATTTTGGGCGCAGCCGGATTGGGTGGCAGCAATTTTTAACTGATGTTACACAGTGTGAGTGTTGACAAACATTTACCGGGTTACGAAAGATTATATATCGGGTCGAAAGCAAAAACGTAGGGGCACGCTGCAGCGTGCCCCATAAAGCGAGAGAATCGGGGAAATAACGCCAAAATCCGTAGGGGCGGCTCGCGAGCCGCCCCTACCATCGCTACTGTATTTCGGCTTGCATGGAAAAATACATTCAACCGTTCCACGGGGCACACCGCAGTGTGCCCTATTTTTTGCCGCCTCTCGTTTGGCGCTCGGCGCAGTGTGGGTATAATTCTACCAACAAAATGTGGAGAAATTTTTATGCACGTAACATGCTACACCTCTGCCGACGCTTTCGATGAACTGGCTGAAGCGTGGAACGATTTGATGGGGCGCGCAGTTTCCGCGCCTATTTTTATGACAGTAGAATACCAAAAAATCTGGTGGCAGCATTTTGGACGCGGCAACCTGCACCTCATCGCTGTGCACGCCGATGACGGTTCGCTGGTGGGGCTGGCGCCGCTGTTTGTGGACGGCGATGAATTGCATTTTGTCGGCTGTGTGGATGTGTCTGATTATCTTGATTTTCTGATTGACCGCAACCATCTCGAAACGGTGTATGCTGCCATCGTGAACCATCTTTCCGGCGAAATGACTGCCGCATGGCGCACCGCCTATTTTTGCAGTCTCCCCTGCGGTTCGCACACGCCGGAACTGCTGGTGCAACTGGCGCAATCACAGGGATGGACGGCGTCTGTCCGCGCAGAAGAAGTTTGCCCCATCATCACCCTGCCCGACAGTTGGGAGGCATATCTGGCGGGATTGAGCAAAAAACAGCGGCACGAGATTCGGCGGAAAATACGCAAACTGGAAGCCGCCGCCGAGACCCGCTGGCAGGTTATCGAATCACCCGCGGAACTGACCGATGCTCACATCGAAACTTTCGTGCAACTGCACCGAAAATCGGCGCGGGAGAAAGACGAGTTTTGGGATGCGGCGATGCTGTCGTTTTTCCGCGCCGTCATCCGCAAATTTGCCGAAAAAGGCTGGCTGAAATTCTATTTTCTGGAAATCAACGGCGAACCGGCGGCATCGCTGCTCTGTTTCGATTATCACAACGATATACTGGTTTACAATTCCGGTTTCGATGCCGAAAAATTCGGTGAGTTGAGCCCCGGCAATGTCATCATCAGTTATTCCATCCGGCACGCCATCGAATTGGGGCGCGCGCGATACGACTTTTTGCGGGGGGATGAAGTCTATAAATTCCGCTTTGGCGCGGTTGCGGATGAGGTTTTCGGCGTTAAAATAAAAAGGGTGTAACTATTCTGGGTACAGCGATATTTTGCCGATTTTCACCCTTTGATACGCCCTGCGGGCTACTCAGGATGAAATCGGCGGGGAAAAACGCATCCTGAGTAGCGGTTCGCAAAGCGAACCGCGTATCGAAGGGCGTTTTTCCCCTTCCCCCGAATGGTTACAAAAGGACAACCAATGCTTAAACGAGTTGCTATGCTGAGCGTGCATACCTGTCCGCTGGCGCTGCTGGGCGGCAAAGAAACGGGCGGGATGAATGTGTATGTGCGCGAACTTTCAACCGCGCTCGACCGGCGCGGCATCGCGGTGGATGTGTTCACCCGTGCGCAGGAACCGGGCACACCGGTGGTGCATGGCGTGCTCGGCGAGCGCAGTCGCGTCATCCATATTCCGGCGGGACCGGAACGCCCGTACAGCAAACATAAAGTGTACGGACACCTGCCCGAATTTGTGGAAGGTGTGCGGGCGCGCGCTGTGCGCGAAAATTTGCATTACGACATCATCCACAGCCATTACTGGCTTTCTGGCGTGGCGGCGCAGCAATTGCAGGATGTGTGGGGCGGCACGCCGATTGTGCAGATGTTCCACACGCTGGGCGAAATGAAAAACCGGGTGGCGCAAACCGATGCCGAGCGCGAACCGCCGCTCCGCATTCGCTCCGAGCGGGACATCGTGCAGTTTGCCGACCGGCTCATCGCCGCCACACCCATCGAGCGCGCCGATTTGGTGTCGCTGTATGGCGCCGACCCCGCCAAAATCGACATCGTGCCGCCCGGCGTGAATCTCGACCTGTTTCGCCCCATTCCCCGCGCCGAAGCCCGACGCCGCATCGGTGTGCCGCCCGACCATCGGGTGATTCTGTTTGTGGGGCGCATTCAACCGCTCAAAGGGATTGACTGTCTCATCCGCGCCATGTCGCTGGTGCTGAAACGCCATCCCGAATTTAAAAACAATGTTTGCATCAGTATCATCGGCGGCAATCCGCACACCACATCCGGCGATGAACGGCGCGAAATGCAGCGACTGCACGCGCTGAAAGAATCGCTGGGGGTGGGTGATTTGGTGGTGTTTTTGGGTGCGAAAGACCAAAACACGCTGGTAAACTATTATTCTGCGGCACAGATGGTGGTTATGCCATCGTTTTACGAATCGTTTGGCATGGTGGCGGTCGAAGCGATGGCATGCGGCACACCGGTGGTGGCATCGGATGTGGGCGGGCTGGCATACACGGTGGAAGATGGTTTTAACGGCTATCTGGTTCCGCAAAAAGATTACCGCGCTATGGCAGAAAAAATCATTCTGCTGCTGAAATACAATCGTCTGCGCGACCATTTGGGCGAACAAGCGCGTCATTGGGCGCAACGATTCAGTTGGGCAACCATCGCCGAGCAAATGCTGGCGGTGTATGCGCAGGTGTTGCCCGTAAAAATAATGGAGACCAAATGACAAAACACGCAAATCCAACCGAAACGACCATCGCCGCGTATGACCGCATCGCGGCGGAATATGCCGAGCGGTGGCACGATGCGCCACTGGATGCGGAAATTGACCGCTGGGCCGGGGAGCCCAAACCGGGCGGATTGATTCTCGATGTGGGTTGCGGCAGCGGGCGCGATATGGCGGCATTCGCCGCGCGCGGATTCCGCACGGTGGGGGTTGACCGTTCCGCCGGTATGCTGAAAATTGCCGCACAGAAAGGGGCGGGGTCGCTGGTGCAGGCGGATGCCCGCCGGCTGCCGTTCGTCGCGCACACGTTTCAGGGGGTGTGGGCGAGCGCGTCGCTGCTGCATTTGCCCAAAGGCGATTTGCCCACTGCGCTGAAAGAGAGCAATCGGGTACTGCGGCACGGGCATATCTATCTCAGCCTGAAAAAAGGAGATGCCGAAACGTGGCTCGGCGAAAACGGACAAAAGCGGTTTTTCGCGTACTATCATCCCGCCGAAGTGGAATTGGCACTGGAGCGCAACGGGTTTCACGTACTGGATGTGCATTTCACCCCCGATGCGGGCGGGCGGGACATCACCTGGATTAACGCCATCGGCTGGACACGGCTCGACACGCCGCGGGTGGGGGCGTGTACCATCGTTTTTAACGATGCCGGGCAGGTGTTGCTCACCCGCCGCGCCGACAACGGGCTGTGGTGTGTTCCCGGCGGGCACATGGATATGGATGAGACGATTCAGCGCACCGCCATCCGCGAAACGAAAGAGGAAACCGGGCTGGATGTGGAAATCGAGCGGATGAGCGGCATGTATTCGGTGATATATCCGGCGGATATTTTTCCGGAGAAAAAATCGCGGTCGGTGTTCATCGTGGCATTTCGCTGCAAAATTCTCGGCGGTGAGTTGACGCTCAATGAAGAAGTGACCGAATTCGGCTGGTTTAACCCGCACCGCCTGCCCGATGATATGCTGAAACATCACAAAATCCGCATTCTCGATGCGCTGAAACGTGAATAGCGAATAGCGAATAATGAATGGTGAATAGTGATTGCGTGAAACGTGAGAGGGATAGGGATTCGCTGAATCGTTGACTCGCTGAATCGTTGAATCGTATTGCGTGATGCGTGATGCGTGAAACGTGACGTTGGACTTGAAACCCGAAACCCGAAACCGGAAGCCGTGCTTCGCCATAACAGGCTGAGATGCATGCGGCGGCAAAAAACTTGCCAAACACGCTGCCATTGTGGTATAATCTCGGCGCGTTAAAGATAGCTCTGATGAAAAGTGGGCAGCCCCCACTTTTCTTTTTGCCGGGCTATCAAATGACTCACCTGAAAAAAGGTAGAACTTATTGAAACTTTTTGTTTGACCGGATTTCCGCATCAAATTAACGCGAATTTCTCAAATTTAAGCATAAAATCTGTGAAATTCGTGAAAATTAGATGCAAAAAAGAGAGAAGCGTAAAAGTTTCATTTAGTTCGTATAAAAACTGAACCACAGAGGCGCAGAGGCACAGAGGAAAATAAGGTTTGAGAGCCGGTTATGCGGCGTTATCTGTAATTTCCGGCGGAAATCTGAGCCAAGAAATTTCTGCGTCTCGCAATGATATTTTCCACGCCCTTTCCGTAGGGGCGACCTTTATGGTCGCCCGACACAGAGCAGCCACCAGGGCTGCCCCTACGATTATTCGAGATGAGCAGTGTGCGCTGAGTAGTTACATAAATTTTAGCAGTGTGAAGGTGTAGGAGGCTTATAACATCATGAAGAACGATTTCATGGTGGCTATCAATCAGGTTTGCCATGAACGGCAATTGCCGGTAGAAGTTGTGCTTGAAGCCGTGGAAGTTGCGCTGGTTTCGGCGTACAAACGGAATTACGGTGGTAATTCCATTTCCGCCAAAATTGACCAGGAAACCGGCGAACTTTCGATTTTTGCCGAAAAAGAAGTTGTGGAAGAGGTTCTCGACCCCAAAAACGAGATTTCGCTGGAAGAAGCCCGCCAAATCGACCCCGATGTGGATTATGGCGATGTGGTGCAGGTGGAAAGCACTCCGGCAGACTTCGGGCGCATTGCGGCGCAAACTACCAAACAGGTTATTTTGCAGCGCATCCGCGAGGCGGAACGCGACGCGCTGTATCGCTCCTACGCCGAACGCGAAGGCGAAATTGTGCATGGGACGGTGCAAAAAGTTGACCAGCATCAGGTTACACTGTCGCTGGGTAAAGTTGAAGCGTATCTGCCCCGCTCCGAGCAAATTCCCACCGAGCGGTATTCCGAGGGGCAGCGGTTGCGGGCGTATGTTTCGCAGGTGAATAAAACCCCGCGCGGACCGCAAATTATCGTTTCTCGAACCCACCGCAATTTTTTGCGCCGCTTGCTGGAAGTGGAAGTTCCCGAAATTTACAACGGCACGGTCGAGGTGAAAGCCATCGCCCGCGAAGCCGGATACCGCTCGAAAGTGGCGGTGGCGGCATTGCAGGAAGGCGTTGACCCCGTCGGTTCGTGTGTCGGTATGCGCGGCGTGCGCATCCAAAGTATTGTCAACGAGTTGAACGGCGAGAAAATCGATGTGGCGGAATGGAGTCCGCTGATGACGAAATTTATCGCCAACGCGCTCAGTCCCGCCAAAGTGCTGAATGTCATTTTGCTGGATGCCATCACCGGCGATAAAACCGCCATGGTGGTTGTGCCCGACAAACAACTGTCGCTGGCAATTGGCAAAGAGGGGCAAAACGCGCGGCTGGCGGCAAAACTCACCGGCTGGCGCATCGACATCAAGAGCGCGATGGAAGCCGCCCGCGAGGCGCTGGAGCGCGTGAGCGCATCGGAAGAAATAAAAGCGCGCGTGTCCCACCGTCCGGAAGTTTTCTCGCTCACTTCGGCGATTCTGTCGGAACGGGAAGACGGCAGCGAACTTTCCGGCGGCGAATTGAACCTGCTCGGCGAAGCCATCGAACTGATTATGCAGGCGGAATTGGCGATTGCCCGCGAAAAACAAGAGGCGGAACGCGCTGCCCGCTTGCAGGCAATTGCCGAAGAGTCGAAAGACTTGCTGGCAGAAGCCGAAGCCATTTTGAGCGGCGAGGCTCCGGCGGCGGAAGGCGAGGAATCTGCGCCCGAAACCGAACCGGCAGCAGAGGTTGAACCGGAAGTGGAAGCCCCGGCGGAAACGGTAGAAGCCGTTGCCGAAACGGACGCGGCAGCAGAAACCGAACCCGCGCCGGTCGAAACGGAAGAAACAGCCCCTGCGGTCGAACCGGTGGCGGAAGCCGAACCCGAGCCGGTAGCGGCGGAAGCGGAAACGCCGGCGGAGGAAGAAGCCCCCGCGCCGCCCGAAGGCGAACTCACTTCGGTGCTCGAATCGGTGGTGGCGCCGAAAAAACCGAAAAAGAAAACCAAAAAACGGCTCAAAGCGATGGTGGTGGAAGACGAAGCCGACCTCGATTTGGATTCGTTAATCGGCGGCAAAAAGAAACCGAAACCCAAACGCCGCGCGCCGAAATTGGATGACACCCTCCATCGCGTTACCGGCAAACGTCGCCGCAAAGGCGAAGATGAGTGGGACGAATTCGACGAGTTGGAATACTAAAATCGGCGGGGGTGCAGATGGCAAAGAAAAAACACGTTCCACAGCGCACCTGCATCGCCTGCCGGCAGGTCAAAAGCAAACGAGAGTTGGTTCGGGTGGTGCGCACTCCGCAGCGGCGAGTGGTGGTTGACCCCACCGGCAAAGCCGCCGGCAGAGGCGCGTATCTGTGCAACACCCGTCAGTGCTGGCAAACCGCGTTGCAGCGGGGCGCACTGACGCGGGCGTTAAAAACTGAAATTTCGGAAGAGGATTTGGCGGCGCTGCAAGCTTACGCCGCTGCGCTTGTAGAATGAAAAATTAACAATGAAAGTAACTGCTCAGGCATAGAACTGGTTGAAACTTTTTGTGTGACTGAATTTCCGCATCAAATTAACGCGAATTTCTCAAATTTAAGCATAAAATCTGTGAAATTTGTGAAAATTCGATGCAAAAAAGAGAGAAGCGTAAAAGTTTCATTTAGTTCATAGATTAAATAGTCCACAGATGAACACAGATGGACACAGATTTTCACGGAAAAAATAAAAGTCAGTGTAAATCTGTGTGAATCTGTGTCCATCTGTGGACTGAAAACTTTATCCCAAACTTAAAGTTATCACTCAGCACGTTTCAAGCAACTCATTGTTGCTCATCGCAATGGCAGGCTGGGTAGTTACCAATGAAAAATGCAAAATGTGACTACTTGACGGTCGTTTTCCGCTTCAAGAGTCAATTTTACATTTTGCCTTTTGAATTTTGCTTCGCTTCGGTGCAGTATTTATAGAAAGAGTGAACCATGACAGCAGAACTTAAAACGGTAGAAATTCCCCCCCAACTGACGGTAAGAGAACTCGCAGAGACGCTGGATGTCAGCCCCATCGCCGTTATTAAAGAATTGATGAATAACGGCATTATGGCTTCCATCAATCAAGCCATAGATTTTGATACCGCCGCCATCGTTGGCGAAGAAATGGGCTTTGAAATTATCCCCCTGCGCGAAGAAGAACCCGAACCCGCCGCAGAGTTGGAAAAAGCCGTTACCCTGCGTCAGCAATTCATTGAAAACGAAGACCCCGCCAATCTCGAACCCCGTCCGCCGGTGGTGACCATTTTGGGACACGTTGACCACGGCAAAACCACCCTGCTCGATACCATCCGCAACACGAATGTGGTCAGCGGCGAAGCGGGCGGCATCACCCAGCACATTGGCTCGTATCAGGTGGAAGTGGACGGTCGTCCGATTACCTTTCTCGATACGCCCGGTCACGCTGCGTTCACCGCGATGCGCGCGCGCGGCGCAATGGTCACCGATTTGGTGATATTGATTGTCGCCGCCGATGACGGTGTGATGCCCCAAACCAAAGAAGCCATCGGACATGCCCGCGCTGCCGGTGTACCCATCATTGTTGCCATCAACAAAATTGACAAACCGAATGCCAGTATCGAAAAAGTGAAACAGGATTTGGCAAACGAAGGACTGGTTCCCGACGATTGGGGCGGCGATACCATCTGCGTGCCCATTTCCGCGCTGAACAATATCGGTATTGACGACCTGCTGGAAAATATTCTGCTGGCGACGGAAGTGGCGGAATTGAAAGCCAACCCCAACCGCCCGGCACAGGGCACGGTCATCGAAGGGAAACTCGATGAGAAACGCGGTGTGGTGGCAAATTTGCTGGTGCAAAACGGCACGCTCAAACAGGGTGATATGGTTGTCATCGGCGCGCAGTACGGGCGCGTGCGGGCAATGTTCAACGACCGCGGGCAGAAAATCAAAGCGGCGGGTCCTTCGATGCCTGTTTCCATTTTGGGGATGCCCGAAGTGCCGGAAGCCGGCGAGATTTTCGAGGTGGTGAAAAACAAAAAAGCCGCCGAAGCGATGGTTGCCGAGCGGTTGGAAGAACTTTCGGCGGCGAAAAATCAGGCTCGCGCCCCGATGAGTTTGGAAGACTTTTTGACCCGCCTGGAAGGCGAAGAGGTTAAAGAACTCAATCTCATCGTCAAAGCCGATGTCAACGGTTCGCTGGAACCCATCATCAACTCGCTGAAAACGCTGGGCGATGAGCAGCACAGAGTGCATATCGTTTTGAAGGGCACGGGCAACATCTCCGAATCCGATGTGACGCTGGCGGTGGCATCCAACGCGATTGTGGTTGGCTTCAACGTCAGTGTGGACGCAGCCGCCCGCCGCACCGCCGAAGTCGAAAAGGTGGAAATTCGGCTGTATCGCGTCATCTATAAACTCATCGAAGATATTGATTTGGCGCTGAAAGGGCTGTATGAGCCGGTATATGAAGACCGCGTCATCGGGCACGCCGAAGTGCGCGCCACTTTCCGTGTGGGCAAACGAATCGTCGCCGGTTCGTATGTGACCGCCGGAAAATTTACCCGTCACGCAAAAGTGCGGGTGGTGCGCGACCGCGAACTGATTTACACCGGCGAAATTGCTTCTCTGAAACGTTTTACGGAAGATGTGGAAGAAGTTGCCACCGGTTACGAATGCGGTATCAGCGTGGATGGGTTTAACGATTTTAAAGTGGGCGATATTTTGGAAGCGTTTGTGCGCGAGCAGGTAAATTAACCGATGGCAAGCAGACGGCAGCAGCGTGTGGCTGAACTTCTGCATCAGGAAATCAGCATCCTGCTTGAATTTCATACCCAAGACCCGCGCATCGGGTTTGTCACCGTCACCGAGGTGGAAATTACCCCCGATTTGAAAAACGCCACCGTGTTCATCACCACGCTCACCGATGATGAACGCGAAACGCTGGCGGGGCTGGCGAGCGCCACCTCTTTCTTTCGGCGCGAATTGGCGCGCAAATTGAAACTGCGCTACACGCCGACCCTCACTTTTAAAATCGACCCGTCTGCCGCATACGGGCAAAAAATCGAATCGTTGCTGGCGAAAATTGATATTCCCCCCGCCGACGACGCGCCCGACACCGATACACCCATCGCCGATGACCAATAACCCGCCCGCCGGAATTTTGAATATCAACAAACCCGCCGGACTCACATCGCACGATGTGGTGCAGCGGGTGCGGCGTATTTTGGGGATGAAAAAAGTGGGGCATACCGGCACGCTCGACCCGCTGGCAACCGGTGTACTGCCGGTGGCGGTGGGGCAAGCCACGCGGTTGATTGAATATCTCACCCCCGGCGAAAAGGTGTATCGCGCCACATTTGTGCTCGGTGCGGAAACGGATACTTTCGACCGCGAAGGCAAAATTATCGCCACTGCCGACCCGTCGGCGATAACCCGCGCCACCCTGCAACAAACCATCTCTCAATTTATCGGCGACATCCAACAGGTGCCGCCCGTTTTTTCCGCCCTGAAAAAGGACGGTGTGCCGCTATACCGGCTCGCTCGGCAGGGGAAGGCAGTGACCGCCCCGCCGCGCACAGTTCACATTTCGGCGATTGATTTGCTGGTGTTTGAGCCACCGCAGGCGGTCATTTCGGTGACGTGCGGCGCGGGCACGTATATTCGCTCGCTGGTGCACGACATCGGGCAATCGCTCGGCGTGGGCGCACATCTCACCGAACTGGAACGGGTGGCAAACGGACAGTGGCGCATCGAAACCGCCATCACATTGGATGAATTGGCGGATGCCGTTGCCGCCGGACGGCTGGCGGACGTGCTGCAACCGCTGGCGGCGGCAGTATCGCATCTGCCCGCCATTCGACTGTCGCCCGCGCAGAAGCGAGCCGTCACCACCGGACGGCGCATCGCCGCCCCGACCCCTTCGCCCGCACCGGTCATCGCCGCGCTGGACGAGCACGGAAAACTGGTGGCAATTCTTGTTCCGGCGGATGAAAACCAACTGAAACCGAGAAAGGTTTTTCAAACGTAACTGTTTAGCGTGTCATTGCGAGGCGCGCAGCGCCGAAGCAATCTCCGGTCGCAAACACGAAAATAGCACACAGATTGCACAGATTACACGGATTTTTACTGATTTTTTATTTTTATCTGTGGAGTCTACTAAAAAAAGGTATTTACCTCACGCAAAGCCGCAAAGTCGCAAAGATTTAAAGGTTTGTAACTGTACAGCGTGCAATGGTATTTTGCCGATTTCATCCTGAGTAGCCCGCAGGGCGTATCGAAGGGTGAAATCGGCAGGGAAAAACGCATCCTGAACAACCCCGTAGAGACGCCCAATTTGGGCGTCTCTACGAAAATGCCACCGCAGCGAGATAAAACCAAAAAAAAATCTGTGTTCATCCGCATTATCTGTGTCATCTGTGTTCTATTTAATCTGTGATTGAGCAGTTATTTTCAAACAACCATACCATCAGCGTGAATTTTATGCACATCATCAGACAATTGCCCCCGCAACCGCCTTTTCAAACCCCCGCCAGCGTGCTGACCATCGGTTCATACGATGGCATCCACCGCGGGCACAAACGCATCATCGCCGAGTTGAAACACGCCGCCGCCCGTTATGGCGTTCCCACCGCCATGGTGACATTCTATCCGCGCCCCAAAGTGGTGCTGGGCAGAACGGAAGTGACCACCAATTACCTGACCACCGTCCCCGAAAAACTGTGGTTGCTGGAAAAATTGGGACTGGATATTGTGGCAATCATCCCTTTTTCGGTGGAATTTGCCCAAACCCCCGCCGAAACTTTTGTGCGGCAGTTGGTTGAAACATTCCATCCGAAAGAGTTGTGGGTGGGACCCAACTTTAAATTGGGAAAAGGTCGCGCCGGCGACATTCCCAGTTTGCGAGAGATGGGTACTGAACTCGATTTTCGGGTGAATGTGATTGATGAAGAAATTGCCGATGGCGAAATTATCTCGTCCACCCGCATCCGTGCGGCGATGGCGGCGGGAGATGTTCGCGAAGTGACGCGGTTGCTGGGCGCGTATCCCTTTTTGCGCGGAAAGGTGTTGCACGGCGCGCAACGCGGGCGCACCATCGGTTTCCCCACGGCAAATATCGCCGTTCCCCCCGAAAAACTTCTGCCCGCCAACGGCGTTTATGCCACATGGATTTATGTGCACGGCAAGCGGTATCCGGCGGTGACGAATATCGGTGTGCGCCCAACCTTCAATGAAACGGAACGGTCGGTGGAAGTGCATATTTTCGATTTCTCAGAAATAATATATGACCAATTGGTGCATGTTGAATGGGTTGAGCGTTTGCGTTCAGAGCAAAAATTCGACAGCGTCGAAGGGTTGATGGCGCAAATTCGGCGTGACGCGGCGCGCGCCAGAGAGATTCTCGCTGCGGAGGTGGCGGTGTAGCAGGGTAACAGGGTGGCAATCAGTTATTAGTCGTCAGTTGTCAGTCCCAAGTTTCAAGTTTCAAGTCCAAAGTCATCACGTTTCACGCATCACGCAATACGATTCAGCGAATCCCTTTCACGTATCACGCGATACGGGGAAACAAATAGCGCGTTTGACGGGACTTTCTTCCTATGTTACACTTTTCGTAGCGACAACAACGACTCTTTCGAATCGGAAGCATTTGTGGATACCAAAACGAAACTGGCGCAGGGAATTGAAGCCGCCAAATCAGGCAATCACACCGCCGCCCAAGAATTGCTGTACGATGTGGTGGATGCAGACCCCCGTAATGAAGCGGCATGGGTGTGGCTCAGCTATGTTGTCGACACCATCCCCGACCGAAAAATATGTTTGGAAAATGTACTGACCATCAATCCCGCCAACGATTATGCCCGGCGGGGGATGGCACAAATTGACCAACTGCTAAAAACCGATACCGAACCGACCGTGCCACGGGTGTACCGTGCCCGAAAACGCAATCGGCGGTCTCTGCCAATACTGATGTCAACGGCGTTTTGGCTGGGGTTGGGGTTGCTTTTCGCGGTGATGGGCGTAAAAGACATCATCGTTCGCACCAGCGAATTGATTACCAGCCGCAACTTTCCATATTATATCACGCCCATTCAACTGTGGTATTTAACCATTGCCGTCGCGTTTTTAATTTTGGGTATCATCGCGTTGAATGTGGCATGGGGGTTGTTCGTAAAAAGCAAAATCGGTTATTATGTGAGCCTGCTTCTCTCGCTGGGGTTGACATTACTGGCGCCCACCGCACTTTTAATCGCCGAAACACCGAACTATTTTTTGGTGGTGCTGGCGGCGGTGCTGCCTGTGTCGGTGCTGTTTTTTACCATTATGAGCCAACCCGGGTTCGACGATGACCAATCCGTTATTGCTGACACTGAATGAAATAGATACCACCGATTTACAATTGGTCGGCGCAAAAGCGTTGAATTTGGCGCGGTTGCAGCAGAACAATTTGTCCGTGCCGCCGGGGCTGGTCGTTACCGCTGCATTTTTCGAGGCTCAAATTGCCGAAAATTCGCTGCGCCCCATCTGGGAAGGGTCGCCGAATGTGGCAGTCACAGAAGACGCGCTGCATTTTTTGGCGGATTTTCTGAAAACCAAACCACTCGCCGATGAATTGCAGGCGGCATTGCGCCGAAAATTGACCGAACTTTTCCCCCCGGCGATACAGTCTTTTGCCGTGCGCTCGTCTGCAATTGATGAAGATGGGCGCACTTTCAGTTTTGCCGGATTGCATCTGACCGAACTTGCCGTGCCCCGCGATTTGATTCCGGTCAGCATCACCCGCTGCTGGGCATCCACCCTGACCGGATCTGCGCTGAACTACCGTTTGCAAAACGCCATTCCCATCCGCAAAATAAAAATTGCCGTTCTCATCCAGCCGATGCTCAAACCGGAAGCCGCTGGGGTGGCGTTCACCGTCAATCCTGTGTCTGGCGTGCGCGCTGAAATGGTGGTTGAAGCGGTTGCCACACTCGGCGAAACGGTGGTGCGCGGCACAACCACCCCTTTCCGCTATAATATCCGTCGCCAGCCGCCGGAGTACCCCGTTTCGCAAAAAAGCGCGGGAGATTCCCCCGTTGCGCTGCGCGAACCGCTCACCCCCGCACAGTTGCAACTGCTGGCACACACGCTGGAACGGGTTGAAACGCTGATGGGTGCGCCGCAGGATGTGGAATGGGCTTTCGCCGGGGGGAAACTGCACATTTTGCAGTCGCGTCCCATCTCTGCCGGTAGTATTGTCGGCAGCGCCCCCGATTTTCAACCCGCCACCGAAATTTCCGCCGAATGGACGCGCGCCAATCATCCCGACACGCTGCCGGAGTTGCCATCGGTGCTGTTTTCATCGCTGATGGTGCGCACGCAGGGACACGCCATTTCGTTTTTTGAACGGATGGGACTGAATGTATCGGGGTTGGGCGCGTACATCAAACTTTTTTACGGCAGACCGTATCTCAATTTGAATATCATCAAACAAGTTTTGGCGCAGATGGGGTTGAATCCGGTGCCGCTGCTGGTGATGGTGGGCTATATGAGCGGTGCATCACCGGCAAATCCGTTTTCCGTCAGTTGGAAAACGATATGGCGCGCCCGAAAAATCTATCGCAATTTTTGGCGGGAAGTGCGCCATGTGGATGCGTTTGTGCAAAATTACCGCCAAAACACCGACCGCATCATCGCCGCGCTGGAGAAAATTCCCGCCACCACCGATGATATGCTCACCCAGTTTCGCTTCCGCGAGCAGGTGTATGGCGATTTGATGGGGGTGGGATTGGTGGTGCTGTCTGCCATCACCGGGCTGATGGTGGCAATCGCCCGGCTGATTTCGCCATTCATCCAATCGAATACCGATGTTTTCCAAATGCTCGGCACGCTGGGCAAAGACCCGGCAACCATCCAGCACAACATCTCTCTGTGGAAATTGAGCCGCATCGCGCTGAGCGAGCCGAAAGTGGCGGCGTATCTCACCCGTTCTTTCCGGCTGAACGATTATCGCACCGCGCTGGCGGGCACGGAATTTTTGACTGCGTTTGAGGAATATCTGACCGAGTGCGGCTATTTGAGTACCTATCCCGCCGATATGGGTTTTCCGCGATATGCCGAACAACCGGAATCGCTATTGCAGGCGATTGCCGGCTATACCCAATTGGCGGATATACGGATGACGCAATCTGCCAAAAATGCCGACGGGCAGGCGGTGCGGCGGTTGTGGCGGCAACTCACCGCCGGCGGCTCGGTGTGGCAGCGTGTTTTTCCGTGGCGAAAATGGCTGGCTTTGCCGCTGTTGCACACGCTGC
>JALVZI010000060.1 GCA_027022125.1 Anaerolineae bacterium
GTTCCGGGGGGCGTGGGGTTTCGGTGGGTGTGGGCTGTGCCGCTTGCACGGCGACGGCGGTTTCGGCGGCAATTTGTGGCGGCACGGTCGGTGTGAAAGTGGGACGCGGCGTGTTGGTCGGCAGGGTCACGACGGTTGGCGGGGTGTTTTGCAGCAGACTGCACGCCAGCAGAGTGGGTATCAACAATAAAAACGCAACTTTGAATGAAATTCGCATTGAGTGTAACTCCGGTTGAGAAATTACCCATTGGGCAGTGGCAGAGTCTATCACAATGCCTCATTTTTGAAAAGCCGCGCTACACCACAACGCCAAATTTTACCCTACCGCCCCATCTCTGATATAATGAAAACAGGCTTCACTCTAAAACCCAAACCCTAACCCCAACCAAGGAGTTTCACCTATGTTTCGACACGTTGTGCTCCCCCTTGACATTGACGGTGCACTGTATTTGCACAGTATGCCCGGCAGATATGAACCGCTCAGTGCATCGCTGGCTGAAATTGCGGATAAAAATGTTGCCGCGATTATCTGTTTGACACCGCTCGAAGAAATTGAGGAAAAATCACCGGAATATGCCGCGGCGATTGCTGCCGGAACAATCCCCGTTGAACGGGTGGCAATGCCCATCGAAGATTATGGCGTTCCGCAGGATACTGCCGCTTTCGTCGCCCTGATGGAAGATGTTGCCCACCGGTTGCAAGCGGGAGAAAATCTGCTTGTTCACTGTGCCGGCGGTATCGGCAGGACGGGCACGTTTGCCACCGGTGTGCTGATGGCGCTGCACGTCACGTTGAATGATGCGCTGGACGCGGTGCAACTGGCGGGGTCGGAACCGGAAACACCGGAACAACGAGATTTGCTCGCTGACATTGCCGACCGGTTAAATTAAATCGGGTTCTGCCGGTGAGGTGAATTCCGCCCACAAATCGTCTGCCAGCGCCAGCAGGTCGGTGTGAAAGCGGAGTTTTTCGCGCCAGTGCGCCGGGATGGCTTCGTAGCCGTAATATGCCCCGGCGATTTGCCCGTACACCGCGCCGGTGGTGTCCGCGTCTTCACGCAGGTTGACCGCCAGAATCGCGCCGTCGGCAAAATTGTCGGTGCGATGGAACGCCCACAGCGCCGCTTCCAGCGTGTGCGCCACATAGCCGCTCGCCCGAATGTCGGCTTCATCTTTTTGCTTGAATGACCCGCGCGCAATCTCGGCAATCGCCGGGGGCAAGCCGTCCCATTTCTCTCCGGCGGGATGGTACAGCGGCGAGAGCAACGCTTCTTTCGGTGCGCCGTGAATCGCCCCGAAGAGCAGACCGCCAAAATAGCGGCAGGCAGAGACCGCCTGCGGCGCGCTGTGCGTCACCCGCGACTGGTCGCCGCTGTGGGAGATGACTGCTTCCGCCGTTTTGAAATAGAGTGCCACCGGTGCCAGCCGCATCAGCGAACCGTTGCCCGCGGTGTGCGGGTCGGTACTGCCGGCGTAAGGGTTGCCGGTTTGCTCAAAGCGCAGCAGCGCGTCGCGCACCGTATTGCCGATGTCGAAACATTTGCCGGTCGAGTCGTATTTGCCGTGGCGCATCCACGCCACGTACGCCTCCGCCTGCCGGCGCGGGTCGTAGCCAAAGCGCCGCAAACTGTCGCCGAGGGCATACGCCATCGCCGTGTCGTCGGTGTAATAGCCTGCCGGCAGATGGAAGGGTCCCCCGCCGATGATGTCGGACACCATATCGCGGTGGGGGTCGGTGTTTTTCGGTTGGAATTCGAGGGTTGTGCCGAGGGCATCGCCCACCGCCAACCCAATCAGCGCGCCTCGCGCACGGGAATGGGGGGTCATCTAGGTTCCACTATTTTTGCATTTCAGAGATAAATTGGCTCAAACTTGCCCCCAGAGCCGTATCCTGCATCGCTATATCAATCGGAATGTCCATAATCACGGGAACATCCAGTTGTATGGGAATGCTTTGGCTGATGGGCGTGGTAATTTCTGTTTTGATGGGCAAGTTTATGGGAACTTTTATATCTATAGGAACAGAGAAATTCAAGTTGACCGGTAAACTTTCCCGAATGGGAAATGATACCGGCACGGTGGTTTTTACCGGTACTTCCTTGTTTATGGGGACGGTCACATTCAGTTTGACCGGAATCGTTGTTTGAATCGGAATATCAATCCTAACGGTGCGGTTGACGATGGGTATATTTACCGGAACGGTTACAATATCGTTGATGAAAATCTCATCGTCAATCGGAACGAGAACGGTATCATTGAAAGGTACGGTGGTATCAATGGCGATTTGCCGGTCAATATCAAACGAAACCGGTACAGTGATACGCTTGTTCACAGGAATAGAGGTTTTGATGGGAATCGTGTGTTCCAGAGTCATGTCAACCGGCACGGTGATGTTTCCCTGATAGCCAATGGTGGTTGAAATTGGTATCGTTTGGCTGACATGGACGGTATATTGGATATGGCTATCCGCCACGTTTTTCAACTGTGATAACGCGCTGTCAATCATCGCATTTGCGCGAAACAACACCACGATAATTACCAGATTTAATCCCAGTGATATGCCAATCAGAACCAGTGATATGATTTGAAAACGGCTGAGATTTTTGAGCATAATTCCTCTATCCTATTGCGCAGGAATATCATTCATTCTCTTGCACCGGGCACGCACCTGACCGCTGGCTTTGGTTGGGGAATAGGTCACCCCGGTGTCCACCCATCGGGGCGATTGTTTTATGGTGCTATTACATTATAGCAAATTTTTTCGGATTTGCACGGAAATTGCCGAAGATTTAACGGACGAGTTTTGAGGCAATAATCAATGTTTGACGAACCGGCAGAATTACCGTTATAATCGGTCAAAATTTATCATTCGCTTATCTCGCCACAAGCCTAATGAAAAAATTCCCAACCACCATCGAGAATGGACTGAGCCGGTGGAATGTCGAGGTGAACCAACCGGAGCACTTTCGAGCCGTGCGGCGATTTTCCCCGGCAAACGCCTCAACTGACGAAAAAGCCCTGTTTGCCTTTGGGCTGCTCTTCCTCGTCGGGGGAACTCTCTTTGCTGTTGTAGCCGCTTTTGGGCTGGTCGATACGCTGAAACGGCTGGTGCAGTTCGGTAGCCATCCGGCGGCTCTTCGAGAGGGATTGGTTCGGCTGGGAGTCGTCGTTGGTTGGGCGGGTCTGCTATACCTACTGTGGCCCAAGTTTCGGCTTTTAGAAGCTCGTCCGGGGTTTCTGCGTTTTGGTCGTTCTACCCGGCAAACCAACCGGATTGCCCGGCTGGAAATTCACACAATCAACCGCCGTAAAACAGAGATGGGACAGGCAGACTTTTTGCCTTTCGAATCACATACCATATCAATGCTAGAGATTGTGGTGGTACAGAAAAGCGGTCGCAGACAGACGGTATGGCGGCAAAGCGGCCGGCAGAAACGCCGCGCCGCAATCTGGGCACGTCAAATGGCTCAGGTCGCCGGTGTGGATGAAATCGTGGATCAATAGAGATACTTATTTGAAATGCACGGAAATTGCCGAGAATTTAGCGGACAAGTTTTGAGGCAATAACCGGTATATTCACTGAAAGTTCTTTATTTGGCGATTGCTGCTGAAATTTGTACAATATCAAGCAAATAACGCTTTTTGCTTTGTAGGAGAATGATATGTCCCCCCAAACCGTGAAAGTCAGCAGCCGCTACCAGATTTCGCTGCCCGGCAGCGCCCGCAAGCAACTGAATATCCAAGCCGGCGACCGCCTGCTGGTTGATGTGCAAGACGGGCTGATTGTCCTGACCCCGCAGCCGGAAAACTACACGGAGCATCTAGCTGGTTTGCACAAAACCATCTGGCAGGATGTTGACCCCGAAGCATATCTGGAAAAAGAGCGCACCGAATGGTAGATTTAGCTCAATATCTTACCGCCTACCGTCGAATTGGGCTGGACAGCGCCATTTTTATCTACCATTTTGAGGCACACCCGACGTACCTGCCGCTGACAACAACCGTTTTGAGCAGGCTGGAGCGCGGACAATTCAGCGGCGTAACCTCAACGGTAACATTGATGGAAATCACGGTACACCCTTGGCGGGCAGCACGTGCCGACAGCGCCCGGGAATATGAAACGCTGCTGGTGCATTTCCCGCATTTGACGATGGCTGATGTTACCCGCGAAGTGGCGCGCAAAGCCGCACAACTGCGCGCCGAGTATGGCATCCACGCCGCAGATGCATTGCAGGTCGCCACGGCTATCGTCAACGACGCTGAATTATGGGTAACCAATGACAAACGCCTGCAGCAGTTGGCTTCTGAAATCGAAATTCTGGTTTTAGCCGACTGGGTGAATGTCACATAGATGTTTCGGCAGGCATTGCAATCCGTTTGGGCAAAAAAAACTGGCGGTTACGTGGGTAGATGCTTGCTTCCCGTGTCAGGTTCGGGTACAATTTGGATGGCGTACCGGTTAAACAAATGACAGGAAAATCTTTAATGTCTGAATATATTCCCCAAAAAGGTGATATTATCAAAATACACCATTGGCACGGCGTTGTGTTGACCGTCTATACCGCAGAAACCGGGCAAACCGTCTTGAAAGTACAGACCGCACGCAATGTATTCCGGAAATTGCCCCCCGAACTCATCGAACTGACCAACGACCCCGCCGCTATTGCCCCGGCAACCGTCGCCGACCTGATGGCAGAGGTCGAACAGCACCGCCGCGTCCAGAACAGCGCCATCGAGGCACTGCTGGCAGCAATACCGGTGGCACAGCCGATATAATTTCCGAAAACATCAACCCGATTCGTCCGCAAACTTATTGAAACTTTTTGTTTGACCGGATTTCCGCATCAAATTAACGCGAATTTCTCAAATTTAAGCATAAAATCTGTGAAATT
>JALVZI010000061.1 GCA_027022125.1 Anaerolineae bacterium
AATTTTATGCTATAATATGCGTGATTGACAAATGAATGCGGTAACCCCAACGAAGGGCGCAGGCATCTGCGCTCTTTTTTGATGGAAGTTATTGGCACAGTTGGAGGTAAAAATGCTGAAAAAGCGATTTTTCAAAACAAAAGATACATGCAAGGTGACATTTGAACTGCCGAAAGGCATCGCAGCCGAATCGGCGGCGCTGGCAGGAGATTTCAATGGTTGGGATGCCTCGGCGACCCCGATGAAAAAGGTCAAAGGCGTGTGGAAAGTGACGCTGGAACTGGACACCGGCAAAGAATACCAATACCGCTATTTGGTGAACGGCTCTGAATGGCACAACGATTGGGACGCGGATAAATACGTGCCCAACAATGTAGACGGCGACAACTCGGTTGTTGTGACCGCGAGATAGGATTTTTATGGAATTTAATGAATTTAAAATAGATGCGCAATTGAAGCGCAATCTGCAAGCGATGGGGTTTGAACACCCCACCCCCATCCAAAGTGCAACCATTCCCGACGCGCTGACCGGGCGCGATATTCTCGGTTCGGCAGAAACAGGCACGGGAAAAACGGCGGCATTTCTGCTGCCCATGCTGCAAAAACTGCTCGACAGCCCGCGCTCGCGCAATCCGCGCGGATTGGTGCTGGTTCCCACCCGTGAACTCGCCCTGCAAGTGACCGAACAAGCCGAGCAGTTGAGCCAAGGGTTGGATTTGAACATTGCCACCATTTACGGCGGAGTGGGCATCAACCCGCAGACGCAGGCGTTAAAAAGGGGCGTGGATGTGGTGATTGCCACCCCGGGTCGTCTGCTCGACCATTTGGGACGGCGGAATATCCGTTTTGATGATGTGCTGGTGTTCGTGCTGGATGAAGCCGACCGTATGCTGGATATCGGTTTTCTGCCCGACATTCGGCGGGTGGTGCGGTTGCTGCCCGACGAGCGGCAAACGATGCTTTTTTCGGCGACGCTGCAACCGATTGTCAGCCTGTCCCGCGAAGTGACGCGCGACCCGGTGCGGGTGGAAGTGGAAAAAACCGTCACGCCCGATGCCATCACGCAGGCGCTGTACCCTGTGCCGCCGCATTTGAAATTCCAACTGTTGCAAAAATTATTGCAGGATGAAGATTTGGAAAGCGTGCTGATTTTCACGCGCACCAAACGCCGCGCCGATAATATCGTTCGCAAATTGAAACGCGATAAAGTTTCGGCGACGGTCATTCACGGCGACCGCTCGCAGGGGCAGCGGGTGCGCGCGCTGGAATCGTTCCGGCGCGGAAAAACACGGGTGCTGGTGGCAACCGACATCGCCGCGCGGGGCATCGATGTGGAAGGCATTTCGCATGTCATCAATTATGATGTGCCGCAGCAAGCCGAAGATTATGTCCACCGCATCGGGCGCACCGGACGGGCGCAGGCGGTCGGGGCGGCATACACTTTTGTCGCGCCGGAAGATGAACGGATGGTTCATCGCATTGAATATGTGCTGGGGCGAAAATTGCCGCGTCGGCAGGTGGAAGGCATTGATTACAACGCGCCGCTGGTGCGCCGCCCGACGCCGGAGGAAATTCAGAAATATATTGAAGCCAACCGCCGCAAAAAAGAGGCGGTGCTGGCAGCCGCAACGACGGGGCAATCGAAACCGAAATCCAAACGCCGCCGTCGCCCCCGCCGGCGCAAATCGAATAGCAAGTGACGAATAGCGAGTTTCGAATAGCGAATTGCGAATGACGAATATAGAGTACTGCATCGTCCAACCTTAATTGTTGGGTTATTGCCTATGAAAAAATTAAACCACAGAGGCGCAGAGAAACAGAGAAAAATAAGGTTTGAGAGCCGACTATACAGCAGAATTTGTAATTTTCACCGGAAGTTGCAGATACCATCGTATAGCCGACTTATGTAACGATCAGCGCACACTGCTCACTTCGAATAATCGTAGGGGCAGCCCTTGTGGCTGCCCTGTTTTGGGCGACCACAAGAGTCGCCCCTACGCGGAAAGAAATTTCCGCGCATTGACCGGTCATTGACATTCGGTGAGAATTTGATTTCTTCCTGCAATCTGAAATACAGAAGTGGGGATAGGGGCGGCTTGCGAGCCGCCCCTACGAATTTTAGTGCGAACTGACCGATTCTCTTGGTTTTGTAGGGGCACGCTGCAGCGTGCCCCTACAGTTTTCCCGCTCTGTGGTTCAATTTTTATTCCTCTTTTTGGTAGAGATTTTCAAGTTTTACCCAGAAACCGCGCCACTGCCGCCGAACCGCCCCGCGCCGATAGCGCATCCACCGTGCGGCGATACTCGAAACGGGTGCGCTGCACCGCCGCCGCCATCGCAAAGGCGAATTTTTCGCCGCGCGTGGGGTCATCCAAGTGCATCATTTCGTGCGAAAATTGTGGAATGTGTATTTTTCGGGCAAGCGTGCGGATGCCCGGAATGTAATAGACAATATCGCGCAGCAGGTGGAAACTCCCCGTGCGCAGGGCGGGGTGGGCGAGAAATTTTTCGTCCAGCCCGTCAATCTCGGCGGGCGCAGCATTCTCCGTGCCGCCATTTTCAGCCAACCACAAATCCACATAATTTGAGTGGGCGTAAAAATCCTGTGCGGTGTGGCACAGCCGCCCGAAGGCGTCCCACTGTACCCGCCGGATTTCCGCATTATCCCCCGCCGCGCCGACCAGCCGCGCCAGTTGCCCGTCAATATATGCCAGACTCTCGGCGATTTTGTCGTTATCAAAATGCAGATACGGTTTACCGATGAGATTCGCCGGCGAATCTTGCCGGAAGTTTGCGGCGATAATTTCGCGCAGTGCCGCCTCGGCGAAAAACTCGCCGAGGGCATCGCGGGTGATGATTTCGTGGTATTTCAACTCCATATTTACAATTCGCGGGCGAGAAGATACCCGTCTCGGATGGCATCTTTCGCTTTGCCGACTTTTTTCGCGTCGCCGATGAGATACACGGGCAAATCGACCGGCGCATCTGCCAGCGGGCGGAAACTGCGCATCCCCGTGGCGACCACAATTTTGTCAATGCCTTCCAGCACGCTCACCTCTGCACCTTCGATGAAAATTTTATCGCCGTCAATTTGCGTAACTTTTGTACCGGTGAAAATGGTCACATTTTTGGCTTTCAATTCTTTCAGTGTCAGGGCTTTTTCAATCATTTCCATACCGCGCGCCACATCGTCCAGCATTTCGATGATGATGACGCGGTTATGCCGTTCAACCAGTTTGCTGGCAACTTCAATGCCAATCAGCCCGCCGCCGATGACGGCGATAGTCTGGTTTTCCGGCAGGTTTTCATCCTGCAAAAATTCCGTCCAATAGAATTTATCCAGCCCTTTGATGGGCGGCAGCGCAGGTTTTGCACCGGTGGCAATGATGGCGGCATCGTATTTTTGCGGGGTCAAATCGGCGGGGGTGGCTTCTTTTTGAATGACGGGAATACCGGCTTGCCGCAATTCATATTCAAAATAATCGACAATTTCTTTGAGACTGCTTTTGTGCGGCGGCAGGTGTGCCAAATTGAACTGCCCGCCGAGCCGGTCTTTTTCATAAATTTCGACCTGATGACCGCGCGCTTTGAGCGTGAGTGCGGCTTGCATACCAGCCAGTCCGCCGCCAACCACCGCAAATTTTTTCGGATGGGTGACGGGTTCCGGTGGCGCGTCATCGTGTCCCACCGACGGGTTGACCACACAGCCCAGCCCGTTCCCCGATTTTACGCCGCCCAGACAGCCTTCGGAGCAGGCGAGACAGGGACGGATGGAACCCGGCAACTCTCCGGTATATTTGGCAACAAAATCGGGGTCAACGACGATAGCGCGTCCCAGTGCGATATAATCGGCGCGGTATTCTTTTTCCAGCCGATTGACATCTTTGGCGGAATTGATGCGTCCGACAAAAATGAGCGGAATGTTCACCGCAGATTTGATTTTGGCGGCAAAATCCCACGTTTTCCCTTTGGGGACGAACATATGCTGGAAAAACCATGGCGGCGTTGAGCAGACCGTTCCCGCAGAAACGTGAATTGTCGCCGCGCCGTGCGTTTCCAGCAATTTGGCAAGTTTGATGCTTTCGTCAATTTTGATGCCGTTGGGGGTCATCTCTTCGCCGCTGATGCGGACGATGACGGGCAGATTGACGGCGTTTTTCACCGCATCGAAAATTTCCAGCGGGAACCGGGCGCGGTTTTCAAACGAGCCGCCATAATCATCGGTGCGGTCGTTCACGGCGGGCGACAGAAATTGCGCGGGCAGATAGCCGTGTCCCAATTGCAATTCGATGATGTCGAAACCCGCTTTTTGCGCGCGGCGCGCGGCGGATTCAAACAGGGCGATGGCGGCATCCATATCGGCGCGGGTCATCCGTTTGGGGGTCGCGCCGCCATTTTCGCACGGTTTGTCGGTGGCGGAAAGGTGGTAATTGCCCGGAATTTTCGGGTTTGCCATGCGTCCGGGGTGGTTCAAATGGGCGATGGCTTTTGCGCCGTGCGCTTTGATGGTGGCAGTGAGTTTTTGCAGTCCGGGGAGTTTATCGTCGCTATCAATGCCAATTTGGGTGGGGATTTCGCGCAAGCCTTTGTCGAGATAGAGCGGCTCGGGGGTAATTGCGCCCAAATGGCGATTTCGCTCGGCGTAAAATGCCAAATGCCGCTCGTTGATTTCGCCACTGGCATCACTATAACCTAATTTTATGGGCGCCATAATAAAAGTGTTTTTCAGTGCGAGCATCACAGCCTCCACGAAAAAATTATAAGTAGAATTTATGGCGCGTATTATAGCACGATGAATTTTCGGAAACAATAATTGGGGTGAATCACGAACCCAGCACCCGCCGCAGATATTCGCCGGTGAAACTGCCCGCCGTGCGCGCCACATCTTCC
>JALVZI010000062.1 GCA_027022125.1 Anaerolineae bacterium
CCCGCCGCCGAGTAGAAACACGGGCGCGCCGTGCGCTTTCGCCAGCGATACTGCCGCCACCAGTTCATCCGCCGATTGCGCCGTGACATACAGGTCGGCGGGACCGCCCAATTGCAGTGTGGTGTGCCGTGCCAGCGGTTCATCGCGGCGCACCCGCTCGCCGAATTGCGCGCGCAGGGCGTGGTGCAGGGCGGTCAACTCAAGCGGCTTCTTGCTGGTCATCCGTCTCCAAAATGTGAATCAGACGCTGTACCGTTTCGCGTTTCAGCGGTTTGGGCGATTTTTCCGCCGCCGGTTTTTCCGCCGCGGGCGTTTCCAGCATTTTTAAGATTTTAAGGTCTTCCTTCCGCAATTTTTTACCGCGTTTTTTCTGTTCTGCCATCATCCCATCCTCATTTCATCCCCGACAAAACCATTTCACCGACTTTATAGCCGTCTCCCGCGCCGAGTGTGATGAGCACATCGCCGGGAGAAAGATGCGCCAGCAGAAAATCGGCGGCATTCGACAGCGCGCCCGGCGAATATCGCGCGTCGGGGTGCTGCATTTCCGCCAGAATATCCGCGCTGCTGATTGACCCGTCATCTTTTTCCCGCGCGGGGTAAATATCGAGCAAAATTACATGGTCGGTATCACCAAACGCCGCCGGAAATTCGTGTCGCAGCAATTTTGTGCGAGAAAACGTGTGCGGCTGAAACACCGCCCAGATTTTCCGCCCGCCGAATCGGGCGCGCGCGGCAGCAAGCGTCGCCCGCAGTTCGGTGGGGTTATGGGCATAATCGTCAATCACGGTGACGCCGCCCGCTTCCCCCTTCAACTCGAACCGGCGCGCCGTGCCGCTGAATGTGGACAGAATTTCCGCCGCCGTTTCCGGCGCGACACCCGCTTTGAGACACACCGCCAGCGCCGCCAGCGCGTTTTTTACATTGTGGATGCCCGGCACACGCAGCGCAATTTTCGGCGCGACGGGCGCACCGTCCCGCAGCGGCTCAAACGTGAACCCGCCCCACTCGTTGGCGACAATATCCACCGCGCGCCAGCGATTGTTTTTGCCCGTGCCGTAAGTTTCGGCGGCGGGCAGTTGCGGCAGAATGTGCCGCACGCCGGGGTCATCGCCGCACGCCAGCACCGCGCCGCGCGGGGGAATCAATTCGGCAAATTGAACGAAAGCGCGGTACAGCGATTCATCGGTGGGGTAGGTGTCGGGATGGTCGCGCTCGATGTTGGTGATGATGGCGAGTTCCGGTTTCAGGCTCAAAAAAGTGTGGTCATATTCATCCGCTTCGATGATGAACCAATCGCTTTCTCCGGCGGCGGCATTCGTTGCCAACTGCGGGATGAAACTGCCGACGATGAAAGTCGGCGACAGATTGGCGCGGGTCATCACCAGTGCAACCATGGCGGTGGTGGTCGTTTTTCCGTGCGCCCCGGCGATGGCGATGCCGCGCGTGCCAGTCATCATCTGCCCCAGCCATGCCGGACGTTTGAACACGGGGATGCCTTTGGCGCGCGCGGCGGCAATTTCGGGGTTATCGGCGGGGATGGCGGATGAAACGACCACCGCGTCGGGCGCGGCGATATTTTCCGCGCGATGCCCGATGTGTACCGTCGCGCCGAGCGCCCGCAGGCGTGCCGTGTTTTCCGACTCGCGCATATCAGAGCCGGAAACGGTATGATGCTGTTTGAGCAGAACGGTCGCAATGGCGGAAAGTCCCGTGCCGCCAATGCCAACCAGATGAATGTGTGACATGGTTTAACTTTGAACCAAAAACTTTGAACCGAAAACTATTTGTATCCCAACGGCGGGCGTTTGGTGATTTTCCCGCGTTCAAATTGCACGCGGCTGGACAGTGCGAATAATAGCAGCAGCACGCCGCCCACAATGAAAATCCAAATGGCAAACCCATCGGTGATGCTGGCTTTTGGCACATTGGTGATGCTCAGTGTCAAATTGTCGGGGACACTGGCAGCCGTGGCGATACTCGCCGCGCTGGCAGTGCCGAGTTCGGTTGCCAGCCCGCCGGGCAGAAATCGCCCCAAAATATACTCTTTGAAAAGCGACAGCACGATGAACCCGTTGGTGAATCCCAGCACCCCGCCGAAAATCCGCCCGCCGGTGGTCAAATCGTTATTCAGAGTCATATTGCCGATGAAATATGACACGACGATGAGCACAATCAGCACGATGATATATGTTTCGCGCTGGTTGGCGGGAATATCGCCGCCGGGCGCAAGACTCCCCGCGGCGCTGAATGCCGATGAATTGCGGAAACTGTCGAGCAGTTTATTGATGCTGTCGATGATTTGCTGTGCCAGTTCCGGTTTTTCCAGCATTATCAGCAGCAGCGACAGCAAGCCGGTGGTGATGGCTTCTTTCCACCAGCCGCGCAGAAATCCGGCAAGCCCGAACAGTCCCACCACCATGTAAAAAACGACATTATAATCGATATTCAGGGTATTATTCATCGTAAAATTCCTCCAACAGTCGGGCGATGGCACGTGCCGCATCGGGGCGCGCCAGTTTTTTGGCGGCTTTTGCCATTGCGGCGCGCCGGTCGCCATCGGTCAACAGTGCGATGGTTGTCGGCAGTAAATCGGTTGGTAATTTTTCGTCCGGCACGGTGATTGCCGCACCCTGTTTTTCCATATACCGCGCATTCTGCCACTGATGCGCCCCGCTGTACGGGTACGGCACCAAAATGGACGGTACACCGACGGCAGGCGCTTCGCCCAGAATGCTGGCACCGGCGCGGGAAATGATGACATCGGCGGCGGCGAACACATCTGCCATTTCGCTGTGCAGATACGGGTACAGCCGGTACAATTGCTGCTGCGCCGACGGCAGGTCGTTCCACATGGCTTGTGTCCATTCCGCATCCCGATTGCCGCTGATATGAATGAGTTGCGCGTGCGACAGCAGTTGATTCAGCGCATCTCGGTTGGCGATGGCGCGATTGATGCTGCGTGCGCCCTGACTGCCGCCGAAAACCAGCACGGTCGGCAGCGCCGGGTCGAGATTGAATCGCTGCCGGGCAGTATCGCGGTCGGCAGTGTACAATTCGGGGCGAACCGGATACCCGGTGACCACCGTCAGCCCGTCGGGAAAATACTGCCGGGCATCGGGCGCGGTGACTGCCACCCGGTCGGCATATCGGCTCAAAAATTTTATCGCCTGCCCCGGTTGAATATCGGGCAGATAGATGACCACCGGCACGCCCGCGCGGTGTGCGGCGAGCGTCATCGGTACACACACATACCCGCCGGTCACAAACAGCACATCGGGCTGAAATTCGCGCAGCAATTTCCGGCTTTGGCGATAGCCTTTCAGCAGGGTGAACACCCCTTTTGCCATCGCCAGCGGATTTTTGCCGCGCAATCCGGCGGCATCAATTCCCCGAAACGGAATTTCGGCGCGCGCCAGCAGCGATTTTTCCATGCCGCCGCGACTGCCCACCCACAGAATTTCGGTATTCGGTTTAAGCGTCTGCACCACGGCGAGCGCGGGGTACACGTGCCCCCCGCTTCCGCCGCCGGAAATCATCAATTTCATAATCTGTTTCGGTTTCCACCGGTTCTTCCGGCAGGGTGCGCCGCGAAATGGCGAGCAATAACCCGATGCTTGTCATGCTGACGACCATAGATGAACCGCCGGAACTGATGAACGGCAGGGGAATGCCGGTAATCGGAATGGTGTTGGTCACCACGGCGGTGTTGATGAGTGCTTGCAGGATAATACTGCCGGTGATACCCGCCGCCAGCAGTGTGCCGAACACATCCGGGGCGTTGAGCGCGATTTTAAATCCGCGATATGCCAAAAAGGCAAACAGCCCGATGAGCAGTACCGCCCCCAGAAAACCCAATTCTTCCCCCACCACCGCGAAAACCAAATCGGTGTGCACGGCGGGAATGCGCAAAATTTTGTGCGTGCTTTCGCCTAGCCCCACCCCGAAAACGCCGCCGTTACCCAGCGCTTCCAGCGTTTGCCGAATCTGCCAGTTGGCTTCGGTGGGGTTGGCAAACGGATTGGGCGAAAAATCAATGATGCGTTTGAATCGATATGGCGCTTGGATGACCAAAAATGTAACAATAATGCCGCCGATGCCCAAACTGGCAACCATTTGAAAAATCTCGCCGCCGGCGATGAAAAACATCATCAAACTGGTCAGCGCAATCAATACGGCGGTGCTGAAATCATCTTGCATCACCACCAGTCCTGCCGCCAGCCCCAGCAAAATAGCGAAGGGAACCAATCCCAGCGACAGCGTTTTGATGTTCTCTTTTCGGGTTGCCAGCCAATGTGCCAAATAGATGATGAGCGCCAGTTTCAGCATTTCCGATGGTTGTATCGAGCCGCTTTTGGTGAGCCAGCGCTGCCCGCCGAATTTTTCGTTGCCCATAACCACCACCACGATTACCAGCGCCAAACTGCCCGCCAGCAGCCAACCGGAGTATTTCATCCAGCGGTGATATTCAACCCGAGCGACGAAAATCAATATGCCCACACCCAAAATGGTGTACAGCAATTGACGGGCAAAATAATAATAGGGCGGTTTGTTCGCATTTAAACTGAGAAAATAGGTGGTATTGAAAATCATCATCAGCCCGAAAATGGTTAAAATGCTGACTGCCAGTACCAGCCCGTAATCTATTTGTGGTGTGGTTGATTTTTTTCTCGTCATAAGGGTTTCAAGTTTCAGGTTTCTGGTTCAAAGTTTCAAGTTCACGCGGTTATTCGTAATTCGCTACTCGCTATTCGTCATTCGCTATTCGCTCATTCACCAATTCGACAAAATGTTTGCCGCGGGCGGCGAAATCGTGATAAGCGTCGTAACTGGTGCCGCCCGGCGAAAGCAGCACGATGTCGCCGGGACGGGCGATTTGCCGGGCGCGGGCGACCGCCGCTGCCAGCGAACCGCATTTTTCCACCGGCGGCATATCGGCGCGATGTTCGGTGGCGGCGATGGCATCGGCAATCAAATCCTGCGCCGCGCCGAACAGCAACACCGCTTTCGTCCGTTCCACCATCAATTTGGCGGCGTCAGCCCACGGCAAATCTTTATCTTTTCCCCCCGCCAGCAGAATTATCGGCGCGGAAAACGATTTCAGTGCGGCAATCAGCCGTTCCGGGCTGGTGGCGATGCTGTCATTGATGAATGTCACCCCGTTCCGCTCGGCGACAATTTCCAACCGGTGCGGCACGCCGGAAAATTCGGTTGCCACTTTTGCCATCGCGGCGGGGGTTGCCCCCGCACTGCGGGCGATGGCAACTGCCGCCAGCACGTTCAGCCGATTGTGCGCCCCCGGCAGGCGGATGTCTTCCGCGCGGCAGATGGGGGTGTGAACCCCGTTTTCCACCAACACGATTTGCCCGTCTGCCAGAAATGCGCCGTTTTCCACCCGATTTTTCGCACTGAACCAGCGCACGGCGGGGCGGGTGGTCTCTGCGCCGATGGCGCGCGCGCCGGAGTCGTCCCATCCGAAAATGGCGGTGTCTCCTGCGTCTATGTATGCCACAATTGCCCGTTTGGCGGCGGTGTATGCCGTCATCGTTTTGTGCCGGTCGAGATGGTTGGGTGTGATGTTCAGTATCGCGCCGATGTGCGGGCTGAAACCCGTTTTCAGCGGCGACAATTCCGGCGGGCAGTGGGCATCGGCGTTCATTTCAGCGTGAAAATACTCCAACTGAAAACTGCTCAATTCCAGCACAACCCGGTCACCGGGGCGAATATCGTCCAGCCGGGAAATGAGCGGCGTGCCGATATTGCCGCCCACATGAGTGGTGAATCCGCTTTCTGCCAGCATTTTGCCGGTCAGGGTTGTGGTGGTGGTTTTGCCGCTGGAACCGGTGATGCCGATGACCGGCGCGGGACTGAACTGGCTCAAAATCCGACTTTCGGTGGTGAGCAGCAATTTTCGCTGACGCGCCCGCTGCAAAAACGGAATATGCGGCGGTACGCCCGGACTGACCACCAGCACATCGGTGCGGCGCGGGTTCAGCAGGGTGTCGGGATGCGCGCCGAGTGCGAATTCGATGGGCAAGCCCGCCAGCGAGTCAATCCACGCCTGCAATTTGGCGGCGGGTTGCGCGTCGGTCACGGTGACGCGCGCGCCCCGTTCCGCAAAAAAGCGGGCAACGGCGCTCCCTTCGCGCGCCAATCCCACCACAACCACCCCCAACCCGGCGAACGCTGTCGCCGTGAACGTTTGGGTGGTCATCGCAGAAAAATGCAAGTTACGCGGCGCGGGCGAGTTCGTCGGTTTGCCAGCCGATGTTCGGCGTTTCGATGAGCAGGTTATCGCTCAAAATGGCGTTCACCACTTGGTCAAGCGTGCGCAGCAATTTGCCGGATTTGGTGCGATAGTGTTGTGTGCCGTTGGTCAAATGGGCATCGATGAGTTGCACCAGTTCCAGAGCCGCTTCGTATGCAGTTTGCTGCTGAGGCGGCGTGCGCGGAACCAGCACGGGTTTGAAGGTGTTGGGTCGGGGTTTTGGTGTGTTACTCATGGTATCTTCCCTCTCTTAAAGAATGAATAATGGTGATTGGTGTGTTGGCGGGATAACCCGCTTTATTTCAGTGCCAGGGCAATACCCAGCATTGCTGACAAAATTGCGATAAGCCACAATCGTTGTGTGACTTGAGTTTCTGACCAGCCGGACAACTCGAAATGGTTGTGCAGCGGGCTCATTTTAAAGAGCCGTTTGCCTTTGGTCAGTTTGAAATAGCCTACCTGTAAAATCACCGAAACCGTTTCGGCGAGAAAAACAAACGCGATAACCGGCAGTAACAGCCATTGACCGCTCATCAGCGCCACCACCGCCAGCGTTGCGCCGAGTGTGCCGGAGCCGACTTCGCCCATGAAAAGTTGGGCAGGGTAAGCGTTGTACCACAAAAAAGCGAAAATCGCGCCGGTAACGGTGAAAGTGAACGCCACCAGCCACAACTGCCCCTGCAAAAAAGCGATGATGCCGTATGCCACAAATGTCACCGCGGCGATACTGCCTGCCAGCCCGTCCAGCCCGTCCGTCAGATTGACGGCGTTGCTGGTGGCGAGAATGATGAACACGCCCAGCGGAATCCATATCAGCGGGCTGATGTCAACGGGGTGCGGAATGCCCGGCACGGCGACGGCGTTGGCAAATTGAAAATCGCCCAGCGACATGACCAGCGTGGCGATGGTTGCCAGCACCAATTGCGCTGTAAATTTTGTGCGGGCGGTCAGCCCCCGCACGGGACCGCGCACCGTTTCCAAGTCGTCAATCACGCCCAGCACGGCAAAAGATGCCATAATGCCCATCGGTACCAAAATGGATTTGCCGATGAGATTGAACCCCAGCCAGTTGGCGATGTTCAGCACGCCGGTGATGAGCAGCACCGGAATCACGATGAGCAACCCGCCCATAGTGGGTGTGCCCGCTTTTACCTGATGGGTGGTGGGACCTTCCACCCGAATTTGCTGCCCGATTTTGAGCCGTTTCAGCCAACTGATGAGCGGTGTGCCCCAAATGACCGCCAGCAGAAATGAGATGGTTCCCAGCGTGAGCGAATATGCCATCAGTCTTCGCCCCCTGCGGCGGCGGTCAGCCCGTCAACGATGGTTTCCATCGCCATAGAACGCGAGCCTTTCACCAAAATGGTGTCACCGGCGGCGGTGATTTTCCGCAGAAAATCGAGCGCGGCTTGCGTGGAGGGCATGACATGCACATTTGCGGCATCCAGCCCGCAGGCGACGGCTTCGGCGGCGACGGTTTCGGCGCGGCGACCGACCGCAATCAGCACATCCACCGTATCGGCGGCACGACAGCCCACTTTGCGATGCCCTTCTTCTTCATACGAACCCAACTCTGCCATGTAACCGAGCACCGCAATTTTGCGCGGGGCGGTCAGTTCGTGCAGCAGGTTCAGCGCGGCGATGGTTGATTCGGGGCTGGCGTTATAGGTGTCATCCAAAATAATGGAACCGTGCGGACCCGGAATGGCGACCAACCGCAGTTGGGCGTTTTTATTTTGCAGCCCGGCGATAATTTCGCCCCAGTGCATACCCTGCGATAACCCAACGGCGGCGGCGCGCAGCGCGGTGTGAACGCTGTGTCTGCCCAGCAGCGGCACTTTCACATGGATGGTTTCATCGCGGTGATGGAGCACGAATCGCACCCCTTCCAGCCCTTCGCTGTTGATTTGGTCTGCCCATAAATCGGCATCGGGGGAAAGCCCGTAAGTGAAAACGCGGGCGCGAGTGTGCGCTGCCATCTTCATCACCAGCGGGTCATCCATATTCAAAATGGCGATGCCGTCGGCGGGCAGCGATGCCACCAGTTCCTGTTTGGCGGCGGCAATCCGTTCCAGCGAGCCGAGCCGTTCCAGATGGCTGGGTCCCACATTGGTTACCACCCCGACCTGCGGGCGTGCGATGCGGCACAGCGTTTCAATTTCGCCGACATCGTACATGCCCATTTCCAGCACCACCTGCTGGTGGGCGTCGGTCAGTTGCAGCAGGGTTAAAGGTAAGCCTATTTCGTTGTTAAGATTGCCCGGATTTTTCAGCACGGTGAATTTTTGCGCCAGAACCAGCGCGGTCAATTCTTTGGTGCTGGTTTTTCCCACACTGCCGGTAATGCCGATAACCTGCGGGGAAAAACGATTGCGCCATGCGGTTGCCAATTTCTGCAGCCCGCGCAGACTGTTTTCCACCCGAATGCAGAACGGGGGATGCCGGTCGGCGGGCAATTGCGGATTTTCTGCGGCGATGACGGTGCAATCGGCGTCCACCGGGCGGTCGGTGATGGCGGCGATGGCGCCCGCGGCGAAAGCCTGCGCCACAAAATTGTGCCCGTCGGTATTTTCGCCGGGCAGGGCGACGAACAGTGCGCCCGGTTCGCAGCGGCGGGAGTCAATCGTCACTGCCGAGATTTGGTATTCGGTTGCGGTATCGGCGTGCAGTCCGGTCAGTGCGGAAAGCACATCTGCCAATGTCAGGTTGGTTGCCACTGCTACCTCTGTGCCACCGTGATGTTATCCGGTGGAATATCGAAAATGCGCGCCAACTGTGCGCCGATGCGGCTGAAGGTCGGTGCGGCAGTGTGCGAACCCCATTCGCCGAAAGCGGGTTTGTCCAGAATGACCAAAATTGCCAGTTGCGGGTCATCGGCGGGGAAAAACCCGGCGAATGAGTGGATGGTTTCGTTTTGGCTGTATTTTATCTCCCGATTCGGGTCGTGAATGGCTTGCTGGGAGACAACTTGCGATGTTCCGGTTTTTCCGGCGACTTTATAGCCGTCAATCTGCGCTTCGGAATTGGATTGCTCGATGGCGTTGACCAGCATTTGGGTCAGAATGTCGGCGGTGTCGGCGGAAATGGGTCGGTTCAGCACCTGCGGTTGGGTTTCGATGGTGCGTTCCGGGTGGTGCTGCACAACTTTTTGTACCACTCTCGGTTTCATCATCACCCCGTTATTGGCAATGGCGCAGAATGCGGTGATGATTTGCAGTGGTGTGGTGGCAATTCCCTGCCCGAATGAAACATAAGCATGCGCTTCTTTGAACCAGTAATCGGTGCCGGGGGCGGGATACTCGCCGGTCACTTCGCCGGGCAGGTCAACGCCGGTCAGTTTGCCAAAACCGAAAGCATCCACATAACGGTAAAATGTGTCTGCCCCCATATTGTTGGCGATAACCGCCGTGCCGACATTGAGACTTTTCGCCAGCACGGTGGTCATATCTACCGTGCCATGCGCTTGCCGGTCGGCGTTGTATATAACCCGATTGCCGATTTGCACCGTGCCGGTATCGTTCAATGTTGACCCGGGACCCACCACATGGGCATCCAGCGCGCCTGCCATGGTGAAGGCTTTAAAAACCGAACCCGGCTCGTAAATGGCGCTGACGCTATCATTATTGTAAAGTGCATAATCGGTGATACCGGCGTAATCGTTCAAATCGAACGTGGGGTAGTTTGCCAGCGCCAAAATTTCACCGGTGCGCGGATTCATCACCAGCACACGCCCGCTTTCCGCCCCGTATTTGGCAATTGCCATCGCCAGTTCGTCTTCCACCACTTTTTGCGCCGCGCGGTTGATGGTCAAATACAAATCCGCGCCGGGAATCGGCTCGGCGGATTGGGTGGGGTCGGCGACAACTTCCGGCAGGTAGCCGAATAGATTTTGGTAGCCCGGCGTGCCTTCCAGCAATTTATCGTAAGTTGCTTCGATGCCATACGTGCCCAAATGGGTGCGAATGACTGTGCCGTCGCTCACCTGCTGTTCGGAATTGGTGGTGAACCCCAGCGTTTGCGCGGCGAGACTGCCTTCGGGATAGACGCGCTGGTAATACATATCGAAATCAACGCCTTTTATGCCCGCCAACGCCTGTTTCACGTCCTGCGGAACCCCTTCGCCGGGAACGGTGATGGGTTCGTATTTATCGTTTTTCCCTTTGCCGCGAACCATTTTCAGCACGTCACTGCGCGGCATCCGCAAAATCGAAGCAATCTGGTCGGCGATGGAATTCTGCTCGGTGTCATCAGAAACCACATTCGGGCTGAATTTCACATCGTATTCCGGAATGTCGGTTGCCAGCAGATGCCCCGTGCTGTCGAAAATGTTGCCTCTCGGCGCGGGAACCCACGTTACCCCGCCGCTCAAATTGCCTTTGCGCGGCGCGACAATCTGCCAGTGGGCTAAATTGTAAACCACCACCATCGCTGTGGCGACAAAAATGGCAGCGACAAAAAATATCCGGCTCTGAAGATGCGGCGCTTTTTCCATCATCGGTTAATTGTGATTGACGCCGGCAAACCAATCAATAATGCCGTCATACCAGTGGCGGCTGACTGTTGGCGGTGTCGCGGCGGGTATATTGCCGGGGATAGCCGGTTCGGTGGCGAGCGGCGGCAAATTCGGCACAACCATATATTCAATGTTCGCCGGAGCGGTGGGCGCCATTTGCAACTCGGTGGCGCGCTGTTGGATGCGTGCCATTGATTCCGCCTCGGCGATGCGTGCCCGCAATACATCGTTCTGCCGCGACAAATCGGTGATTTTCTGATGCAGAATGTTCACTTCCAGCGATGCGGAAGTTACGGCACTGGCTTGAACCAGATACAACCAGCCAACCAAACTTATCAACAAAAATCCGAAAATCAGCCAAGCGGTGTGCTTGCCGTCAATGCCCCACGAGATATTTTTGATAACGGTTGTCGGTTTAAAACTGATGGACTGACTGGACATGGTTGTTTACCCTATTTTTTGTGCCACCCGAAGTTTCGCGCTTCGGGCGCGCGGATTGCGCGCTTGCTCCTCCGGCAATGCCACGACCGGTTTTTTGGTGATGATGGTAACGGTGGCGCGATGATTGCAGGTGCACACCGGTTGTTCCGGCGGGCAGATGCAATCGCTGGCTTCCCGTTTGAAAAACTGTTTGACGATGCGGTCTTCCAGCGAATGAAAACTGATGACCGCCAACCGTCCGCCCGCCGCCAGCAGCGAAACCGCCTGCGGCAAAAATCGCTCCAGCGCGCCCAATTCGTCATTCACCGCGATGCGCAACGCCTGAAAAGTGCGGGTGGCGGGATGCGTCTTTCGCCATTTGCCGCCGCCGACGGCGCGGCTGACCACCGCCGCCAGTTGCAGCGTGCCGGTTATCGGACGGGCGCGAACGATTGCCCGCGCGATGCGTCGGCTTTTTGGTTCTTCGCCATAACGGTATATAATGTCGGCGAGGGCTTTTTCGGATAGCGTATTCACCAAATCCGCCGCCGATTGCTCTGCCGACGGTCCCATTCGCATATCGAGCGGACCATCTTTGTTAAAGGAAAACCCGCGTGTGGCGGTATCTATCTGCATGGATGAAACGCCCAGGTCGGCGAGAATCCCGTTCACGGGAAAAAATGAAAGCCCCTGGGCTGTGGTTGCCACCGCATCGAAGCGCGCTTGGCGGGTGATAACCCGCTCGCCAAATGGCTCAAGCCGCCGGCGGGCGATAGCCAGCGCGGCGGGGTCAACATCCAACCCCAGCAGCGTGCCATCGGGAGCGGTTGCCGTCAACATGGCGGCGGCGTGTCCCCCTGCGCCGAGCGTGCAATCAATGATGCGGTCGCCGGGATGGAGGTTCAGATATTGCAGAACCTCGTTTGTTAAAACCGATTGGTGCGGTTCGGACATTTACAACAAGCCCTTTTCTGCGGCGAGGTCATACGCGGCGTTGAAGGTTTCCGGGTCATCCGTTCCCGTTTCCGACCACGTTTCCGCTGACCATATTTCCAACTTGTCGTAACTGCCTGCCACCACCACCGTTTTGGTGATGTTGGCATGGGCTTTCAAGTGAGCGGGAATACCCACCCGCCCGCTTTTGTCGAGCATATCTTTTTTGGTGTTGTTAAAAAAGATGCGCTTTAACGTTCGCCCTTCTTTATCGTTGGGCAGCGCATTCAATTTTTCGGCGAAGGTTTCCCACGCTTCGGGGGTGTACACCCACACGCAGCCATCCACACCGGGAGACAGCACCACCCCCGTGCGGAATTGTTCTTTAAACGCCGCCGGGATGGTCAGCCGGTCTTTGCTATCCAAGTTGTGGGTGTACTGTCCGGTAAATTGTGCCGCCGACATTTTTCTCTGTGCTCCACTGTGGGGGGATAATGGCTAGAACATAAGTTCTTTTGTCCCACTTTGCCCCACTTTTCACCACAATTTCACACATTATACTTCATTTGCTGACATAACGCAAGTTGTTTTAAGGTTCTGGTACGCTGGTACTATGGGTTCATGAGAGTATGGTTAGAATCGGCGGTGTTCCGGTTCGGATAACTCTATTTTTCCCGTTAAAATTGTGAGATGTGCCGTTGTTGTTTATAATGCTTCCATTGATGACGGAGGTTTCTCGGTGCGAATTTTAATTACGGGCATTACCGGTTTTGCCGGCAGCCATTTGGCGGCACATTTGATGCACACCACCACGGCGACCATCTTCGGCGTGGCGCGTCACCCCGACCGGCTGCCGCGAGAACTGCGGCGGCGCGTTACCTGCCTGCGCGGCGATTTGCAGGACACCGCCTGCGTCAAACAGGTGCTCGCCGATACCGAACCCGATGTGCTGTACCATCTGGCGGGGCAGCCGTTTGTGCCCACCGCATGGGCTAACCCATGGGAAACCATCCGCCTGAATGTGCTGCCGCAGTTGAACCTGTTGCAGGAAATTGTGGCACAGAAACGCCGCGTGCGATTCGTCAGCGTGTCATCGGGAAAGGTGTACGGCATCGCCACCCCCGACCGCATCCCCTTTCGGGAAGATATGCTGTTGCAGCCCGATAATCCCTACGATTTGAGCAAAGTGACACAGGATTTGATGGCGTTGCAATACTTTCACAGTCACGGTGTGCCGGTGGTGCGCGCCCGCCCGTTCAACCATATTGGACCGCGACAGACTCACCATTTTGTGGCGGCGGCATTTGCGCGGCAAATTGCGCAGATTGAATCCGGTTTGCAGCCGCCCGTGCTGAAAGTGGGAAATCTTGAAGCCGAGCGCGATTTCAGCGATGTGCGCGATGTGGTACGGGCGTATGCGCTGCTAGCGGAAAAAGGCATCCCCGGCGAAGCGTACAATATCGGTTCGGGCAGAGCCGTGCCGGTGCAATCGCTGCTCGATATGCTGCTGGAAATGAGTTCCGTCAAAATTACGGTTGAACCTGACCCGGCGCGGATGCGTCCCGCCGACCAGCCCATCAGTTACGGCGACATTTCCAAATTGCAGAAACAAACCGGCTGGCAGCCCGAAATTTCGCTGAAAGAAAGTCTGCGCGACATTTTAAACTATTGGCGGGGTATTGTTGCCGCAGAAATGAGTGTTTCGGCGGGGGAATAAATTCCGGAAATCCGACAAATGGCGCAACACAGCGCCACTTGTTTCAGATATACTGAAAATCAAACATAATGTGCAACTTTTCATACGAGTATACGAATGGAACACGGATAGTACGGATCACGCTGATTTTCACTGATTTTTTAACTTATGTTACGTTTAATTCCCGGCTGCGTAACATCAGTTTTTAATTTTTATCTGTGAAAATCCGTAAAATCCGTGTCATCTGTGTTCTATCGGACTGCTCTTGACGGTAGTTGCACATAGCGAAAAACCAAAACAACTTGAGGGAAATTTATGACACAAAAAACAGCATTGATAACCGGCATCACCGGGCAGGATGGTTCGTATCTGGCGGAGTTTCTGCTGGGAAAAGGCTATCGGGTGGTGGGCATGGTGCGCCGCACCAGCACCATCAATTTCGACCGGCTGAAACACATTCAGGATGATATTGATTTGGTGCAGGGCGACCTGCTCGACCAGATGTCGCTCATCGACATTTTGCAGGAATATCAGCCCACCGAAGTGTACAATCTGGCGGCGCAATCGTTTGTTCCTACCTCGTGGAACCAGCCCGTGCTCACCGGCGAATTTACCGCGCTGGGCGTCACCCGTGTGCTCGATGCCATCCGCATCGTCAACCCCGAAATTCGCTTTTATCAGGCTTCTACCAGCGAAATGTTCGGCAAAGTGCAAGCCGTGCCCCAAACCGAAGATACACCATTCTACCCCCGCAGCCCGTATGGCGTGGCGAAACTTTACGGGCACTGGATTACCATCAACTACCGCGAAAGTTACGATATGTATGCCTGCTCCGGCATTTTGTTCAACCACGAATCGCCGCGGCGCGGGTTGGAATTTGTCACCCGCAAGGTGACGCACGCGGTGGCGCGCATCAAACTGGGTTTGCAGAAAGATGTCCATTTGGGCAATCTTGATTCTCGCCGCGATTGGGGATATGCGGGCGATTATGTGCGCGCCATGTGGCTGATGTTGCAGCAGGATGCGCCGGACGATTATGTCATCGCCACCGGCGAAACGCACGCGGTGCGCGAATTGTGCGATGTGGCGTTCAGCCATGTCGGACTGAATTGGGAAGATTATGTGGTGGTTGACCCTAAATTCTACCGTCCCGCCGAAGTGGATTTGCTCATCGGCGACCCGACCAAAGCCAAAAAGCAACTCGGCTGGGTTCCGGCAGTGAGTTTTAAAGAGTTGGTTGAAATGATGGTGGATGCCGACCTCGAAATGGTGAAAAAAGAGATGGAAGGTTAACTTTCGACGAGCGTTTTTTGAAAACCGAGCGCGTAACCGTACAATATCAAGTCGCGGTTACGCGCTTTTTGCTGCGCGAAAATATATGAAACAGAGAATTATTTATGGGAACGGGAAAAACGCCCTTCGATACGCGGTTCGCGCAGCGAACCGCTACTCAGGATGCGTTTTTCCCTGCCGATTTCATCCTGAGTAGCCCGCAGGGCGT
>JALVZI010000063.1 GCA_027022125.1 Anaerolineae bacterium
CATTCCCGCCTGTGCCCCGCGGGTACGAAAGCGGGAATCCACGGTGTTTTGCTATGGATTCCGGATATTTCCCTGTGGGAAATTCTGGAATGACATTTAAAATCCGTGAAATTTGTGGAAATTCGTGGTTGAAATTCAGTCACACAAAAAGTTTCAACCAGTTCATTTTTTCTGTGAAAATCTGTGTCCATCTGTGTCTATCTGTGGACTGAAAATTTTATCCCGAATTGAGGTTACAAGGTTTTTGTCATTCGCTATTCGCAGATTCGCTCATTCGCCCATTTGCAGATTCGCTCATTCGCAAATTCATTCATATAATGGCGCTATGACAGACCAACGCCCAAAACCCCCGAAAACCTCGCCATACAGCGACATCAATTTGAATGACTGGCGCAGTTACGACCACATTCTCACCGATTCGCTGTGGCTGTTCCCCGCCCGCGCCAAAACGGGCGGGCATCAGTTGGAATATCACGGCAATTACATTCCCCAAATTGCCACCCAACTTTTTACCCGATATACCAAAGCAGACGAAATCGTGCTCGATATGTTTCTCGGAGCGGGAACATCTGCGCTGGAAGCCGTCAATCTGGGGCGAAAATGTGTTGGGGTGGAATTGAAGCCCGATTTGGTGGCGCATGTTCACGGGCGCATCCCCGAATCTGCCCGCGCCGATGTGCGGCTCATCACCGGCGATAGCGCCGCGCCGGAAACCGTTTCGCAGGTACGGGAAGCCCTGTCCGCGCTCGGTAGCGAAGCGGCGCATTTTTTGGTACTCCATCCGCCATACGCCGACATCATCAAATTTTCCGATTTGCCGAATGACTTGTCGAACGCGCCATCGGTGGACGCATTTTTGGACGGGTTCGAGCGGGTGGCGCGTAACGGCTGGGAACTGTTGGCGCCGGGACGATTCGCGGCGGTCATCATCGGCGATAAATATGCCAGCGGCGAACTGCAACCGCTCGGTTTTTGGTGTATGGAACGGATGATGCGGGTCGGCTTTAAAACCAAAGCCATCATCGTTAAAGATATTCGGGGGAATGAAAAAGGAAAGGGGCGCAGCGCCAACTTGTGGCGGTATCGGGCGCTGGCGGGCGGCTATTACATTTTCAAACACGAATATATTTTTGTGATGCAAAAACCGAAAAAACGCCGGAAAAAGTGATTTTTATACCGTTTTGATGTCATTTTTATGGAAGTTTTATTTTCGCCCATTAACTTGTGGTTGCGATGGGGCGTTGGCTGCCCAAAACCGACATCCAAATTGGACAAATAATTTAGGCTCGTGTATTATTGCGCGAGTTGATAAAAACACGGATACGTGGTCAGGGTCAATGAGCCCCCCTGATTGTCAGTTAAAGATTTGAGCCTTGGGGAATTCCTTCCGTCAGTTTGCAGTAGCATACAGTTTAATCATTAAGTTCGGGGTCATGATGGCATGCCCCATTGTAACAGCCCTTGTTGCCGGTATCGCAATCGATAAAAAATTGGGTACGACTCCGTGGGCGATTTTTGTCCTGACGCTGTTGGGAATGGCATTTTCAACCTACGCCGTGTATCGTGTTGCAATGCGAACTCAAATTCAAAGTAAAAACCACCACAAAGGGGAATAATGCGTATGAAGGGTAAAGGTCTCCTCTACACCGCCATATCTTTGGTAATTTTGGTACTCAGTATGAAGTACCTGAAATTTGAACTGCCTATTATTTCCGTGAGCGCGGAAAAATTGCCGCATATGTCTCTGCTGGGAATGCCGATTACCAACTCGCTGCTCACGGCGTGGGTAGTTACCATTATTTTGATTGTGGGTGCGTATCTCATTACCCGCGATATGAAAATGGTACCGTCGGGTATGCAAAATGTGCTGGAACTATTTTTTGAATACCTGTTCGGGGTTATCGAAGGTATGGCGCCATCGCAATGGGCAAAACGATTTGTGCTCATTCCGATGACGATTTTCTTTTATGTGCTGGTCTCTAACTGGTTTGGGCTGCTGCCCGGTTTGGCGGGAATTGGTTTTTGCGAAGAGCCGCCTCACGCCGAGACGGCGGCGGAAATGGCGCATCCGTCCATTGTGGGCTGCGCCGAAGGCGAAGTCATCGTGCCGCTGTTCCGTTCCCCCAGTTCTGACCTGAACAATACACTGGTGCTGGCGTTGATTACCCAGATTGCGGCGCAGGTTTTCGGTTTTTGGGCGCTCGGTTTTGGCGGGTATATGGGCAAATTCTTCATCTTTGATGGCATTTTGAAAGCCTTTAAACCCGATGAGCACGGCAATCGGCGCAACGGCAAAGCGATGTTCGGGCAACTGGCGATGGGTACAATTGAAATGCTGGTTGGTTTGCTGGAATTTCTCAGTGAGTTTACCAAAGTTATCGCGTACACCTTCCGACTTTTCGGCAACATTTTCGCCGGGGAGGTGATGATTATCGTGCTCACCTTCCTCGTGCCGACATTTATTGCCCTGCCGTCGCTGGGGCTGGAAGTTTTCGTCGGGCTGGTTCAAGCGTTTGTATTCTTCATTCTCTCGGTGGCGTTCTACACGCTGGCAATTACGCCGCACCACCAAGAAGATGGAGCGCATTAAATAGTAGTTTTTAGCAAAAAATTGCATCGTAAAAACTTTCCAAACTCAACTTACAGGAGGTTACATTCGAAATGGATGCAGAAGCAGCAAAAATTTTGGGCGCTGCGTTGGCAGTGGGTTTAGGGGCGATTGGTCCCGGTGTTGGTATCGGTGTGGTGGCAAGTGGGGCATTGCAGTCTATCGCTCGCAATCCCGACCTGAGTGGTCAAATCACCGGTTTGATGTTCGTTGGTATCGCCTTTACGGAAGCACTGGCTATTTTCGGGTTGGTCATCGGGCTGATACTCCTGTTCGTGTTATAGGCGTGGTACCCCACTGATGTACCATTTTCCTGAAAGGAGGATTAAGCGTTGGCTGCACTCGGATTTGATTTAAAATTAATTATTGCATACACAATTAACTTTGTGATATTGATGGTTGCTCTGCGCGCGTTTGCCTATAAACCGATTATGGAGATGCTGGAAAAGCGAAAATCGGAAATTGCGAACGGGCTGGCAGCAGCAGAAAAAGTGCGTGAAAAAGCCGAGTTGGAACGGGCGAAATTCCAGGAAGAATTGGAAAAAGCGCGGCGCGCTTCTCAGGAAGAAGCCGCGAAAATCGCACAGGCTACCGCCGGTATGCGCGAGCAAATTTTAGAAAAAGCGCGTCAGGAAGCGGAAGAAATAAAAGCGAAGGCGCGGGCTGAAATTGAAGCGGAACGCCAAGCCGCCCAAGCCGAAATTCGCCGGCAGTTGGCTGAACTCACCGTGGAACTGACCCGCAAAATGGTCGGGCAAACGGTGGACGAAGGCAAACAGCACGAACTGATTGGGCAATTCTTGTCAGAAATGGGAGACTAGTTGTGAGCCACAGAAACGCATCATTGGCAACCGGTTTTGCCCGTGCGATATTTGAACTCGCACTGGAACCGTGGCTTGCCAGTATGGACGCTGTGTACGAAAAACTTGTCGCCAATCCCAATATCGGTCCGCAACTTGACGATAAAGCCTTGCCATTTGCCGAGCGGCAAAAGCAGATGGATGCACTGTTGCCCGATGATGCACCGCAAAACGTGCGTAACTTCTTTTACACGCTGGTAAAAGACGGCAAAGTGCATATGCTGAACGACATCCGCAGTTCGGTGCTGTCGTTGATGACGCAAGCGGCAAAAGTAGAAGAAACCGTGGTGACCACCGCCGTACCGTTGACAGACGACGAAAAAGCCGCATTCGAAGAAAAATTGCGGGCAAAATACGGCGACAACCTTGACATCCATTTCAAAGTTGACCCGAAAATTGTCGGTGGTGTGGTGGTTCAGGTTGGCGACAAGATTTTAGACGGCAGTTTGGCTGCAAAAATCAACGCGGTCGAACACACCTTGAAATCACTTTCGTAACAAACGTATGCCCTCGCCCCTTTTGGGTGTCGCGGGTAAAGGTGGGCGCAACGAAAATTCACGCTCACTTTGGAGGCGAATATGGCATTTAACTTAGACGAAATCACTGCCGCACTGAAACAGCAAATCGAATCATTTGAAGCGCCGGTCGAAACGGTAGAAACCGGACGCATTCTGGAAATCGGCGATGGGATTGCCCGCATTTCCGGCTTGAATGATGTGATGATGAGCGAATTGCTCGAATTTCCGGGCGGGGTGCTCGGTATGGCGCTGAACCTCGAACCGGATCAGGTTGGTGCGGTGATTATGGGCGAATATGCCCATATTGAAGAAGGCGATTTGGTGCGCGGAACCGGGCGTATTGCCTCAATTCCGGTGGGTGATGACCTGCTGGGACGGGTGATCAACGCCATCGGCGAACCGATTGATGGTAAAGGCGCAATCGATTCCAGCACCTTTTACCCGCTGGAAAAAATTGCACCGGGCGTGATTGAACGCGATAACGTGGATACCCCCGTGCAAACCGGTATCATCAGCGTCGACTCGATGATTCCCATCGGGCGCGGTCAGCGCGAGTTGATTATCGGCGACCGCCAAACCGGTAAAACTGCACTCGCCGTTGATACCATCATCAACCAAAAAGGGAAAGACCTGATTTGTATTTACGTGGCTATCGGACAAAAACGTTCCAGTGTGGCGCAGGTTGTGGCAACGCTGGAAAAATTCGGAGCGATGGAATATACTGTGGTGGTTGCCGCCACGGCGTCCGAACCCGCCGCGCTGCAATACATCGCGCCGTATGCCGGTTGTGCCATCGGCGAATACTTTATGGAACAGGGCAAAGATGCGCTGGTAGTTTACGATGACCTCAGTAAACACGCGTGGGCGTATCGCCAAATTTCGCTGCTGCTGCGCCGTC
>JALVZI010000064.1 GCA_027022125.1 Anaerolineae bacterium
ACAAAAAATTTTGTTTCGCTCAAGATTAAATACGGTTTTATGCTTTCAGATATTTTTGTTGAATTGCAACACCTGCTCTTCGAGGTAATTCGCGCGGTATGATGGGGATTATCACCGACACCCGCCGCCCCTGTGATAACCCTTCGTCACTGCATCGTGAATTTTCGAGGCAAAACCCGCCCGCAAACCGCAATGTTACATTATATGCACGCCCTCATTTTTTGTCAATTTCGAGCGTGTATTTCGGGTGGGCGTGATTCGTGATGATTTCGTCAACCGGTAATGCTCGCGGTGGGTGAATGTTTTGTGTTGCCGCGTAAGCACTACAACGGATTGGGAATGGAACGAATAAAAAGTAGAGACACCCAAATTGGGCGTCTCTACAAAACGCCGCAATGAGAAGAACACAGATAAAAACTGTTCAGCGTGCTGTGTTCGCCTCGAATAATCGTAGGGGCGGTCCCTTGTGGCTGTCCTGTTTCGGGCGACCATAAAGGTCGCCCCTACGATGGAATGGGTACGGAAAACGTCATTGCGAGCCGCAGGTGAAGCAATCTCCGGTCGGCAAACGCAGAGATTGCTTCGGCGCTGCACGCCTCGCAATGACACGGCGGGTAGTTACAAATCACCAATCTCTAATCGCCAACCAACATCACGTTTCACGTTTTCACGCATCACGCTAAAAATTGCCCGCTTCGTAATGATACCGCTATAAACCGGCTTCTTTGCGCAAAATATCGGCTTTGTCGGTGCGCTCCCATGTGAATTCCACATCGGTGCGCCCAAAGTGACCATATGCCGCCGTCTTTTTGAAAATCGGTTTTCGCAAATCGAGATTTTTGATGATTGCCGCCGGACGCAGGTCAAAATGTTTTTCAACCAGTTCGACAATGCGTTCATCGCTGACCTTCCCCGTGCCGAAGGTTTCGACTGCCAGCGAGACGGGGCGCGCCACACCGATGGCGTAACTGACCTGCAATTCCACGCGGTCAGCCAACCCTGCCGCCACGATATTTTTGGCGATATAACGGGTCATATATGCCGCCGAGCGGTCAACTTTGGTAGCGTCTTTCCCGGAGAATGCGCCGCCGCCGTGCCGCGCCACACCGCCGTAAGTATCCACAATAATTTTGCGACCGGTGAGTCCGGCATCGCCCTGCGGACCGCCGGTGACAAATCGCCCGGTGGGGTTGACGAAAATTTTGGTGTCGTCGTCCATCAGGTCGAGCGGCACAACTTCATTGATGACATGTTCGATGATGTCACGGCGAATTTCTTCCTGCGTCACATCGGGGCTGTGCTGGGTAGAAATGACCACCGCATCCACCCGTTTCGGTTTGCCGAAAGCATATTCCACCGTCACCTGACTTTTGCCGTCGGGACGCAGGTAGTCGAGCGTGCCATTTTTGCGCACCTGCGATAGCCGGTAGCACAATTTGTGCGCCAGCGACGCGGTGAGCGGCATCAGTTCTTCGGTTTCGTTGCAGGCGAAGCCAATCATCATGCCCTGGTCGCCCGCGCCGGTGTCGAGTTCGTCCTGAATTTCGCCTTTTTTGGCTTCCAGTGCTTTGTCAACACCCATCGCAATATCGCCCGACTGCTCTTTGATGCTGACCAGCACGCCGCACGTTTCGGAATCGAATCCGTATTTGGCACGGGTATAGCCAATTTCTTCGATGGTATCGCGCACAATTTTGGGGATGTCCACATACGCGCTGGTGGTAATTTCGCCCATCACGGCAACGAGTCCGGTGGTGGTTGCCGTTTCGCACGCCACGCGCGCCATCGGGTCTTGTTCTACAATTGCGTCCAAAATCGCATCACTGATTTGGTCGCACATTTTGTCGGGGTGTCCCTCCGTCACCGATTCACTGGTGAAAAACAGTTTCGGGGCGGTCATAAAAGTGGTACTCATAGGTCTCTCCAATTATCTGTTTCTGGTTTCTGGTTTCTGGTTCAAAGTTCAAGGTTCAAGGTTATCGAGTTGCAAGGTTTACTCATTCGCAATTTGTTACTCGCAATTCGCTATTCGTAACTCGCTATTCGCTACTCGCAATTGATTTTACGTTCCTTCTTGCCAACTATTCAGGTAGGCTATCTGTTCTTCGGTGAGGGTATCAATCTTCACGCCCATCGCTTCGAGTTTATAGCGCGCGATTTCCATATCAATATCGTGCGGTACGGCATACACTTTCTTTTGCAGCGATTCGGCATTTTGCAGCATATACACCGCGCTGAGCGCCTGATTCGCAAAACTCATATCCATCACAGTGGCGGGATGCCCTTCGGCGGCGGCAAGGTTTACCAACCGACCTTCGCCCAGCAGGCGGATACTGCGTCCGTCCGGCAGAAAATACTCGTCCACAAATTCGCGCGGATGGCGTTTTTCCACTGCCATTTCTTCCAATGCGGGAATGTTGATTTCCACATTAAAGTGACCGGAGTTGGCAACCACACAGCCATCTTTCATCACTTCAAAATGATGTTTGTCAATGACGTGTTTATCGCCGGTGGCAGACACGATGAAATCGGAAATCGGCGCGGCTTCCATCATCGGCATAACGCGGTAGCCGTCCATCATTGCTTCCAGCGCTTTCAGTGGGTCAACTTCGGTAACGATGACATTTGCACCCAGCCCGCTGGCTCGCATGGCGATACCGCGACTGCACCAGCCATAACCGGCAACGGTAAAAGTTTTGCCCGCCAGCAAAATGTTGGTGGCGCGAATGATACCGTCTAGCGTGGATTGCCCCGTGCCGTAGCGATTGTCAAACAGGTGTTTGGTCATCGCATCGTTAACGGCAATCACCGGGAAACGCAACTCGCCGTCCGCCGCCATCGCCCGCAGACGAATCACGCCGGTGGTGGTTTCTTCCGTGCCGCCGATAACTTCCGACACTTGGTCGGGGCGTTCGGCGTGCAGCGTGCTGACCAAATCCGCGCCATCATCCATCGTAATTTGCGGATGGTGGTCAAGCGCGGCATTGAGATGCTGGTAATAAACTTCGTTACTTTCGCCTTTGATGGCATACACGGGAATTTCAAACGCCGACACCAGCGCGGCGGCAACATCATCCTGTGTGCTGAGCGGATTGCTGGCGGTCAACACCACATCCGCGCCACCGGCTTGCAGCACCCGCGCCAAATTGGCGGTTTCGGTGGTAACGTGCAGGCAGGCACTGATTTTCACGCCGTCCAGTGGGCGTTCCTGCGAAAATTGTTTCATCAGCGAGCGCATCACGGGCATTTCTTTATATGCCCAGTCAATGCGCCAGCGTCCTTTTTCGGCTAAATTCAGGTCTTTTACATCAAATTCTTTTAAGGTCATGTTTACTCCTATTGTTGGTTGATTGATTATCGGTTGATTGGTTATTGGTGATTAGTTGATTGGTGATTGGTAATTTAATGAACTGGTTGAAACTTTTTGTGTGACTGCATTTCAGCCACGAATTTCCACAAATTTCACGGATTTTTAATGTCATTCCGGAATTTCCCGCAGGGAAATATCCGGAATCCATAGCGAAACACCGTGGATTCCCGCTTTCGCGGGAATGACATCATAAAAATTACCGATGATTTTTGTGATTTTGACACACTTTTCAAAGTTTCATTTAGTTCAATCTCTAATCTCCAAAAACGCCGCCACATCCGGTGTAACTTCGAAATTAGCGGCATATCGGGCGGCGAATTCTTCCATTGTATAGTGATGTTTCTGCGTGCCGTGCGCTTCGATGGCATAGGTGGCGGTCAGCGTGCCGAGTCGCCCCGCCTCTGCCAGCGAAAGCCCGTTCACCAGCCCCGCCATCAATCCGGCACGATAGGCATCGCCCGCGCCGGTGGGGTCGAGCACGGTTTCGGTGGTAATGGCAGGAATGTCCATTTGGTCATCGGCGGTGTAAATGGTTGAACCGTATTCCCCTTTGGTGATGATGATGGATTCTGCCATGCGGCGCATCTGCGCCAGTGTCAATTCGGTGCGCTGTTTGATAAGTTCAAATTCATAATCATTGACAATTAAAATGCGTGCACCGTCAATACCGTCAATCAACTGTTCTTTGGTGAACAGTGGAATTTGCTGACTGGGGTCGTACACATATGGCACACCGAGCGTTTTGCATTCGGAAACATAATCTACCATCGCCTGCGGCGCGTTGGGAGAGATGGTCGCCAGTTTGATGGCACGATAGTTTTGCGCCCCAAACCGCACCCGCCCCGATTGCGCCATCGCGCCGATGAAAAAGTTGGCAATTTGCCGGTTGCCCCGGTCGGTAGAAACGAAAAACGAAGCGGTCAGCACATCGGGCACACGCAGCACGGCAGAAGTATCCACCCCGTGTGCCGCCAAATCGGCGATATAATCGGCGGCATCATTACCGACACTCGCCATCAGCAGCGGTTTTTGCCCCAAAAGTGCCAAATTGTACGCGATATTCCCCGCCGTGCCGCCGCGTTCCCGTCGCAGCGAATCCACCAGCACGCTGATGGAGAGTCGTTCCAACTGTTCCGGCATAATGTAATCGGTAAAACTGCCATTGAACGACATAATATAATCGAATGCCATCGAGCCGGTAACTGCAATTGTCATACTGCCTCGCATAAAAAAAGCCGCAACGCGGCTGAATGATTGCTCATCTTTCAAAGCCCACGCTTTGCAGGAATTGGCACCGGAGACCGTTTCGGTCAGGTTGCCGGGGGTTCATCGAGCCTGTCTCTCCGCCCCTCTGGATGAGTGTCCAGTCTATTCAGTTAAAAACCAAATGGAATGATAGCATAGCAGCTTTCTTTTGGCAAAAGCCATTCTGCGGATTTTTGCGGCAATGCCATAAGCAAAAATACTATGCCAAACTTCCGCCCACCGCCGCTCTGTGGCATAATACTC
>JALVZI010000065.1:0-4539 GCA_027022125.1 Anaerolineae bacterium
CTGCGGCACCGATGCGGTGACGGCGTTGAACACGGCTTGAGCCTTCATCTCGGCGCGCACCGTTTCCTCAAAATTTTCGGCGGAAAGCCGGTTTTTTTCCAGCCACGCGCCGAAGATTTCCGGAGAAACGGTCTCGCGCAGCCGGGTAACTTTTTCGGCGGCGGGTACATTTTGCACGCCCAGCGCGTCTGCCGTTTTCTCTATCAACACGCGGTCAATCAGTGTGTCAATCACCAACGATTCGAGATTTGATGATGCCCCGATTTTTTCGGCGACCGGTTGCAGCATTGCCCGCCGGGTGTCTACCGTTTCTTTCAAAATGGGCACGCCGTTTACACTCAGAGCCACGGGCGGTGTGGGGGTCGGTGGGGCGGGGATGAATCGCCGCGCAGATGGTTTCGGTGCGGTGCGGGCGCACGCTGTAAAAAGAATGAGTATCGAAAGACCAATAGAAAGGTGAACGACAAACCGTTTCATAAAAACCCCGCATAAACTTACCATAACATTATACCACAACATGTAGACATAATGCAACACAAAAAAAGAAACCTGCAATTTGCAGGTTTCTTCTGGATGCCGGTGGAAAGAAAAAAATAATTACTTGAGAAAAATTAGTAACACCATGCCATATTGCAAGCAACAGTGCTAAATGTGTTGCCAATCATCGGTCCCAGCAACAATAAAACGGCAATTACCACCACGGCTACCAAAACCAAAATCAAGGCGTATTCAACCAATCCTTGTCCGGCATCGTCTTTTAATGACAGCATTATACCTCCTTTCTTTTTAGAGTGGCGAACACGCTATTGTATTCAACTCAATTTTAACAAGTTACGGCAATTGAGTCAATGACTAATTAGAAAAAATTTACGTTTGATTGTGGAAAAATACTTCACAAAACCGGCATTTGCCCGATTTCAATATCACACAGAGATGATGTATACTTGATACACATTGCGCGTTTTTCCACTGTGCCTGTGGAAAACTGTCCCAAAACTGTGGAAAACCACAAGTTAGTGTGTAAAACTATGTCAAGGAGCGTTTGAATGGAACTTGTCCGCTCTAGCGGAATTTTGCTGCACCCCACCTCTTTGCCCGGTGCATATGGCATCGGCGAGTTGGGCGATGAAGCCTTTAATTTTGTGGACTATCTGGCTGCTGCCAAACAATCGTTGTGGCAGATATTACCGCTGGGTCCCACCGGTTATGGCGATTCGCCGTATGCCTCTTTTTCTAGTTTCGCGGGGAACCCATTGCTCATCAGTTTGAAAAAATTGCAGCAAGCGGGCGATATTTCCGCCGAAGCGCTGACTGATGCACCGTACTTCCTGCCGGATGGCGTGAACTTCGGGCGCCTCATCCCATGGAAGATGAATCTGCTGCGCCGAGCCGCGCTCCGGTTTTTGCACCACGCCGATGCGACTCGCCGCGCGGCATACGAAAAATTCTGTGCCGCCGAAGCGTGGTGGCTGGATGATTTTTCGCTGTTTATGGCGGTAAAATTGCATTTTGATGCCAAAGCCCGCCGCGAAGGTGTTTTCGGTGCGATGTGGAGCAACTATTGGGACAAAGACATCGCCCTGCGCGAACCGGCGGCGGTGGCGCGCTGGCGGTCGCAATTGGCGGAAGAAATTTCCGTGCAAAAAGTGTTGCAATTCTACTTTTTCACCCAATGGGACGCCCTGCACCGTTATGCCAACGCGCAGGGTATCCGTATCATCGGCGATATACCCATTTTTGTTGCACCGGATAGCGCCGATGTATGGGCGAACCGCGACCTTTTCCGGTTAGATGAAACCGGTCAGCCTACGGTGGTTGCCGGTGTTCCCCCCGATTATTTCAGCGAAACGGGACAATTGTGGGGAAACCCGCTATACAATTGGGAAAAAATGGCGGAAACCGGCTATCGCTGGTGGATAAAACGTATTTCTGCCACCCTGCGGATGGTGGACATCGTCCGCATTGACCATTTCCGCGGGTTTGAGGCATATTGGGAAATTCCCGCCGGCGAAAAAACAGCCGTCAACGGGCGTTGGGTGCAAGCCCCCGGCGATGATTTCTTCACAGCGGTGCAAAAATTGCTGGGCGAGTTGCCCATCATCGCCGAAGATTTGGGTGTGGTCACGGAAGGGGTGGTCGCGTTGCGGGAAAAATTCGGGTTTCCCGGTATGAAGGTTCTGCAATTTGCGTTTGACGGGGGAGAAGCGGGCGGCAAAGGGGCGACAAATCCCTTTTTGCCCCACAACTTTTCGCCGCAGGCAGTGGTTTACACCGGCACGCACGATAATGACACCACCCTCGGCTGGTATCAAAAACGCTCGGAGGTGGAAAAAGATTTGGTGCGCCGCTATCTCGGTCGGGATGACCACGATATTGTGTGGGAATTCATCCGGCTGGCGATGGCATCGGTGGCGCGGTTTGCCGTTATCCCCTTTCAGGATGTGCTGGCGCTGGGAACGGATGCCCGGATGAACACCCCCAGCGTGCTCGGCGGCAACTGGCAGTGGCGTTTCCGCGCCGAAGCGATGAACGATTGGACTGCCGGGCGTCTGCGTGAAATGGTCGAACTGTATGGGCGCGAGCGAACAATGAACAATGAGCAATTATCAATAGACCTCTTGCAAAAGTCTGTCATACCGGAATTTCCCGCAGGGAAATATCCGGTATCCAGAATAAAACGATGGATTCCCGCTTTCGCGGGAATGACATCAGAGAAAATATAGCAAAAAATCACCTTTCGTAGCTTTACAAAACAATCTCAAACCAAATTTGGCACTTTTGCAAGAGGTCTAATGAGTAATGAGCAATGAATAATGAACAAATAATGGGCTGCGTGAGACGTGAGAGGGATAGGGATAGAGAAAGTGAGAAAGTGTGCAGGTGAGAAAGTGAGAAAGTGAGAGAGTGAGACATGCAACCCTGCAACCCTGCCACCCTGCTACTCTGCTACCTTGAAACCTTGAACTTTGAACAACCCTGAACCCTGCAACATGACTTTGGACTTTAGACGTGAGACTTGAGACCAACTTGCCACTTTGCAACTCTGCAACCTTGAACTTTGAACTTGAAACCAATTATGACGTTGGAAATAATTTCTGCCACCACCATTGAAAATTGCCGCCGGATAGAATATCTGCAAGAAAAAATTTGGGGCGGACCCGCGTCAGATATTGTTCCCGACCATATGTTGCTGACATTTGCCAAAAATGGCGGCGTGGTGCTGATTGCTGTCCGCGATGGGCAGGATGCCGGTTTTGCGTATGGCTTTTTGGGAAAAACTGCGGACGGGCAATTGAAACATTGCTCGCATCAGGCGGGCGTTTTGCCCGGCAGTCAAAATAGCGGCGTGGGCTACCGGCTGAAATTGGCGCAGCGCGCGGCGGTGCTGGCGCAGGGCATCGAGTTGATAACTTGGACGTTTGACCCGCTGCAAAGCCGCAACGCCTATTTTAACATACGGAAATTGGGCGCGGTGAGCAATACCTATTTTCGGGAATTGTATGGCGTGATGCGCGACGGGCTGAATGCCGGACTGCCCAGCGACCGGCTGGAAGTGGCATGGCGACTCAACAGCGAACCGGTGCGGCGGCGACTCGCGGGTGACTTTCCCCCGCCAAAAATCGATTCGGCGCGGGTGCTGAACCCCTGCGCGCTCGACGGGCGCGGATTTCCCCTTCCCCCCGACCGTACACAATCGCCGGTGGAAAATCGGCATTTTTTGCAGATTCCGCCGGACATCAACGCCATAAAATCCGCCGATATGCCGCTGGCTATTGCTTGGCGTGCCCACACCCGCCAACTGTTCGAGCAGGCATTTGCGCGGGGATACACCCTCACCGATTTTGTTTTTTCACGCGGAGAAAACACCGCGTTTTATGTGCTGGAAAGGTAGCGTATTGCGTATTGCGTACTGCGTGAAATTACGCATCACGCATCACAAAAATGGAGACACCATGAACGAAAAAATCAAAAATTACTGCGTTTTTTGTTCCGCCAGCGAAACGGTGGACGGCAAATTTATGGCAGCCGCCGAGCAGTTGGGCGAGCAGATTGCCCGACAACAGGGCACGCTGATTTACGGCGGCGGGCATGTCGGGCTGATGGGTGCACTGGCGCGGTCGGTGCGGCAGCATGGCGGCTCGGTGGTGGGGGTTAGTATTGATGCCTTCGAGCAGATGGGTCTGTCACACGCGGCGGTGAACGAGTTGCTGGTGACACGCACGATGGCGGAGCGCAAGCAACTGATGATTGACCGCGCCGACGCATTCATCGCGCTGCCCGGTGGGTTCGGCACACTGGATGAACTGACCGAAGTTTTGACGCTGAAACAACTCGATTTCCACCGCAAGCCGGTGGTCATTTTGAACATTGACGGCGTTTATGACCCGCTGCTGGCACTGTTCGAGCAAATGGTGCGGCAGAAATTTACCCGCCCGGCACACCGAGATTTGTTCCATGTGGCGGCAGATGTGCCGGATGCGATGGCGTATCTGCAAGCATACCGCCCCCCGGCGGAAATTGGCGGCGCGTGGTTTGTGA
>JALVZI010000065.1:4549-4872 GCA_027022125.1 Anaerolineae bacterium
TAGTTTTCAGTTGTCAGTTTTTAGTTTTTAGGGTGTGTTGACGTTTTGTTTTCAGTGGGAAAAACGCATCCTGAGTAGCGGTTTGCGGAGCAAACCGCGTATCGAAGAGCGTTTTTCCTTGCCGATTTTTCATCCTGAGTAGCCCGCAGGGTGTATCGAAGGGTGAAAAATCGGCAAACGTCAACAGAACCCAGTTTTCAGCCGTCAGCAATCAGCCGTCAGCCGACCACTGACAACTGACAACTGCCTGCTAAAAAAAGGAGTCTTCCATGAAAATTGACCGCATCGAACTGCACCATATCTCTATGCCGCTGGTGCATCCG
>JALVZI010000066.1 GCA_027022125.1 Anaerolineae bacterium
GGGGATACAGGGGGGATGGGGCAAATCCTCAAAAGGTATTTGTTGCCAATAAATCATAATTTTCGTTTTGTCAAATTCTCGACTGCGTAACATCAGCTGATTAGCTGGTAAAACTCGAACTAAATGAAATTTTTGAAAAGTGTGCCCAAATTACAGAAACCATCGGTAATTTTTTAAATGTCATTCCCGCTTGTGCGCTGCAGATACGAAGGCGGGAATCCATCGTTTTATTCTGGATACCGGATATTTTCCTGCGGGAAATCCCGGTATAACAAACTTTTGCAAGAGGTCTACTGACTTTTCACCGGCAAAAAACGGGAACACGATTGCTCGTGTCCCCGTGAAATGCAGGGTTCGGTTCACACCCGTTCCACACCGAGCGTAACGGTTTCGCCGTCGATTTTCTCCAATTTTTGGAAGGCGCTTTCGGGAATCAATTCGTGGTGAATGTCCACTGCCAGCGTTTCGGATTTGATGTATTCCGCCCAGCGGTTGAAAACACGCACGGTGCGCCCCGCCGCCTGATAATAGATATGAATTTTGTCCTCGATGTTGAAGCCGGCTTCTTTCCGCATGTTCTGCACTCGACGCACAATTTCGCGCGCCAAGCCTTCCGCCGCGAGTTCATCGGTGATGACGGTATCAATGGCGACCGTGACCACTTTATCGGCGGCAACTGCCAGCCCGGCAGCGGGATGCGTCTGCACCAGAATTTCTTCCGCCGCCAACTCGACCGGCTCGCCATTGATGGTGACGGTCACACTTTCGCCCGCTTCCACTTTCGCGGCAACTGCGGCGGCATCCAGCGCGGCGAGCGCGTTTCGCACAGCGGGGAATTGCTTGCCGAATTTCGGTCCCAGCAGTTTGCTGTTGGGCAACAGACGATATTCCACCAGCGCCCCCGCATCAGGAACGAAATCAAACGCTTTCACGTTCAGTTCGTCCAAAATGATGTCCACATATTCCGCGCCGAGTTCGGCATCGCCTTCGCCCAGATGCACCAGCACTTTCGCCAGCGGCTGGCGCACTTTCAGATTTGCCCCGCTGCGTGCGCTCAATCCCAGCGAACAGACCTGCCGCGTCAGCGCCATTCGGTTCAGCATAGTTTCGTCAATCCGCGTCGCATCCGATTCGGGGAAATAGTGATGGTGCACGCTTTCCGGCGCGTTTTCATCCACGCCGCGCACCAAATTTTGGTACATCACTTCGGTGACAAACGGGGTAATGGGCGACAGCACCTTGATGAGCGTGACCAGCACATGGTACAGCGTTTCATACGCGCTGTTTTTGTCGGCGTCCTGCTCGCTGCGCCAGAAACGGCGGCGCGAGCGGCGCACATACCAGTTGGTCAAATCGTTCAAAAAGGTTTCGATGGTCATGGTGGCGTTCATGGCGTCATACGCCTGCAACGCCGAATCCACCCGCGCAATCACCTGATTCAACCGCCCGACAATCCATCTGTCCAGCACGTTTTCCGACCCGTGCCATTCTGCCGCGCCCGATGCCGGTTCCCAATTGTCGAGCCGGGCATACGTCACAAAAAAGTTGTACACATTCCACAGCGGGATGAGGAATTGGCGGCGCACTTCATCGGCGCGGTTGTAGCCGAAGAGCAGGTTGTTTTCCGGCTTGTGATTGCAATACAGCCAGCGCATCACATCCACGCCCATTTTGTCGGCGGCTTCGTTAAATTCGATGGCGTTGCCCCAACTTTTGTGCATGGCGCGCCCGTCTTCGGCAAAAAGAGTGGCATAACTGAAATTATTTTTAAACGGCGGCGTGCCGTCGAGCACGGTTGCCATTACCAGCATACTGTAAAACCAGTTGCGGAATTGACCGGGGAACGATTCGCTGGTCAAATCGGCGGGATACCACTGCCGCCAGTAATCGGGGTCGGTGCGGTATTGCAGTGTGCTGAACGGCACAATCCCCGCATCGAGCCACGGATTGCCCACATCGGGGATGCGGGTCATCGTGCCGCCGCAGTGCGGGCAGGCGATTTTCACTTCATCCACATACGGTCGGTGCGGCGTGTGCCCGTCGAATTTTTCCCAGCCGGTCGCGGCGCGTTCTTTCAACTCTTCCCCGCTACCGACCACTTCAAAATGCCCGCAGTCGGGGTTGTCGCACACCCAGATGGGCAGTGCCAGCCCCCAATAGCGTTTTTTGGAAATCATCCAATCGTGCATATTGCGCAGCCAGTCGAGTTCGCGCTCTTTGCCGAAAGAGGGAATCCAGTTGATTTGCTCGGTGATGTCCATAATTTGGTAGCGCAGGCTGGCTTCTTTTTCCTCCGGGGTAACTTCCTCACGGGGTTTATCGTACAGTTCGCCCATGCTGATGTACCATTCGTCCACCAGCCGGAAGACAAGTTCGGTTTTGCAGCGCCAGCAGGTGGGGTAACGGTGCGTGTATTCTTCCACCCGATAGAGCCGCCCTTTGCGCTCCAAATCTTCAAAAATGGGGGTCGCTACATCGCCGACATACATGCCGCTGAGCCAGCCGAATCCGTCCAAAAAGTGTCCTTCATCGTCAATCGGTGCGATGAGCGGCAATCCATGTTCTTTCCCCAGTTGGAAGTCCTCCGCGCCACAGCCGGGAGCAATATGGACAATGCCCGTCCCTTCATCCTCGCCGACTTCATCCCATGCCAGCACCACATGCGCCTCTTTGGCGGAAGCGGTCACATTGGCGACGACCTCTTTCAAACGGGTGAACCCGCCCGGTTGGTTGGCAGCGGGCAGTTCATCGAAAGGTCCATCGTATGTCCAGCCGACCATTTCGCTGCCTTTCAGTTCCGCCAGCACCTCGAATTTACCTTTCAGCATAGATGTGGTTCCTTTGCTGAGATAGTAAATTTCGTCGCCCTGTTTCACTTTCAGGTAATCCAAATCGGCTCCCACTGCGGCGGCAACATTACTGCTGAGCGTCCATGGGGTGGTCGTCCACACCAGCAAAAACTCGCCGGGGCGCTCGCGCAGGGGGAATTTCAGCGTGACACTGCGGTGGGTCAGTTCGGCGTACCCGTCGGTCACAATTTCGTGCTGACTGATGCCGGTAGCACAGCGCGGACACCATGGCATAACGTCCGCGCCTTTGTACAACCAGCCTTTTTCCCACACTTTTTTCAGGAACGTCCAAATCATATAGTTATTTTCGGTGGAAAAGGTGTAATAACTACCGCCGAGTTCGGGCAAGCCGAGCCGCCCGACGAGGTCTTCCACCGTGCCGGTCACGTCGCCGCCGGGGCGATGCAGGGTGATAACCTGCGCCGGGTCTTCTTCCATCAATGCCGCCAGCCGTCGCAATTCGTCGGGGTCGTTCCAATCCATCGCATACCCCAGCCGAATGGATTGCTCGGTTTGGACGGCGGAAAAACGGAGCACGCGCTCTTTACAGCGGTTCACAAACTCTGCCAGCCCGTATTCCTCGATGTCTTTTTTCGATTTGAAACCGAGTTCTTTTTCAACCTCAACTTCCACCCACAACCCTTGGCAGTCGAAGCCGTTTTGATAGCGCAATTCACGCCCTTTCATCGTCCAAAAACGGTTGTACAGGTCTTTATAGGTTCGACCCCAGCCGTGATGCACGCCCATCGGATTGTTGGCGGTGATGGGTCCATCCACAAACGACCATTTCGGCTCGCCTTTGTGCATGGCGACGGTTTTTTCAAAAATTTTATTCTGTTCCCAAAAGCGGATTGTCTCCCGTTCCTGCGCGGGAAAATCTACATTGGATGGTACAGGTTTAAATGGCATAATAATTCACACTCCGAAAGTTTGTCATTTGTCATTCGTCACTCGCTATTCGTCACTCGTCACACTCTCCGCCCGCCTTTGAGTTCATCCTGCAGCGCGGCGAGTTCATCCCATTTGCCGGCGGCGGGTTTTGCCTGCTCCGCCCAAGTGGTGGGGTCGGCAAGGCGGGTGAGACGCGGGTCTTCCGCTTCCAAAATTTCGCGGATGCGGTCGGCGGTGGTTTCTGCCAACTGCGCGAAAGTATAGATTCCGGCGGCGTTCAGCACGCCAGAAATTTTGGGTCCAATCCCTTCGATTTTCTTCAAATCGTCGGGGGTTGGCGGGGTTTCCGGTTCCGCAGCAGCGACCGGCGCGCTTTCGGCGCGGGTGGCAACCGGTTCCGGTTCGGGTTCGGCGTGCGGCGCGGCATCGGGGCGCTCGTCCGGTTCAAACGGATTTTTCGCGTCCTCCGGCTCGTCCTCTCGCCGTAGCAGCAGCACAATTACCAGTGCAATCAACGCCAAAATTACAACCAGCCAGCTGAAAATTCCTCCGCTCATTTCTTTTCCTCCTTTTCTCATTTGGATTACCTCTTTTTACTCGTCGGTGATTTCCACCATAATGCGTTTGTTGATTCTTCCTTTGCTTTTGTACCCCACAACTTTTATATGACCCACTTCTTTGGTATTGCGCACGTGTGTGCCGCCATCGGCTTGCAGGTCAAGCCCGTCAATTTCCACCACCCGCACCTGCTGAATCGCCGGGGGGAGCAGGTTTATTTTGGTGCGAATCAAATCGGGGATTTGGAACGCCTCTTCGCGGGGTAGCACCCGCCACGACACGGGACGCGCGTTTGCCACCTCTTCGTTAATTTTGCGTTCAATCTCGGCGACCAATTCTTTGTGCATACTCTCAAATTCAAAATCCATTCGCCCTTTGAGCGGCTCCATATTGCCACCCGTCACCGATGCGCCGTAATCGCGCCACACCACCCCGCACAAAATGTGCATCGCCGTGTGAGTGCGCATCAATTTATAGCGGCGTTCCCAGTTAATTTTGCCGTGAACGGCATCGCCCACGGCGGGCAAGTCGCCGTCAATCCAGTGCCAAACGGTGTCGCCCTTCTTTTTCAC
>JALVZI010000067.1 GCA_027022125.1 Anaerolineae bacterium
TACATTTAAAAAATTGCCGATGGTTTCTGTAATTTTGGCACACTTTTCAAAAGTTTCATTTAGTTCGTAGTTTGGGATTTGATAGATGTTCGATATTGTACTGTAGCGGATTTGCCCCCTCCCCCAAATTGGGGAAGGGGGGATACAGGGAGGATGGGGGAAATCCTCAAAAGGCATTTATTGCCAACAAATCATAATTTTTTTGTCGAATTCTCAACCGTGTAACACCAAATATGTAAAGGAAACAATTATGGCTCCAGAAAGTATTACCATTCCATTGGCGTTTGCCGCCGGATTTCTATCGTTTGCATCGCCGTGTGTGTTGCCGCTGATACCCGTTTATTTGGGGTATCTCACCGGCACGACCGTCGGGGCGGAAGATGAAAACATTAACCGCGGTATGGTTTTCACCCATGCGTTGCTGTTTGTGTCGGGGTTCACCGTCATTTTTGTGGTGGTTTTCGGCGCACCGTTCGGCGCGCTGGGAACGTTTTTACGCGGCGAGTTTTCCAGCATTCTGGTGAAAGTCGGCGGCATTTTCCTGATATTGTTCGGGTTGCATATGGGCGGCTTTTTCCGCTGGTTGGCAAGCACATTGAAAGACGTGCCCCGCATCGGCGAACCCATCAATACCCTCAATTACAAACTTGATATGTTCATTCTGCCGGAACGCCGCATCCAGTCGGATATGGGCAGCACGCCGAGTTACTCCCGCTCGCTGTTTGTGGGAATGACTTTTGCCGCCGGATGGACGCCCTGCATCGGACCGCTGCTCGGCGCAATTTTGACCATCGCCGCGACGGGACAGAGTGTGGGGCAGGCAATGCTGCTGTTGCTGGTATATTCGCTGGGGCTGGCGGTGCCGTTCCTGCTGACTGCGCTGCTGCTTTCCTCTGCGACGGGCTTGCTCAAACGGCTCAACCGCCACATGCACGCCATCGAAATCATCAGCGCCATTTTTCTGGTGGCTATCGGCGTACTGCTGGTTTCCGACCAGTTTACCGCGCTGTTCAACACCACATTCAGCAGTATGGCGCCGGCATGGCTCATCGAGCGGCTGTAAAATAAAACAAATCTTTTCACGCCCGGAGACCGTCCGGGCGTTTTTTATTGGACAACTGCCACCCCGCCGATTTTTGGCAATTTGCCCGCAATGAATTATGATATTGCCATCGGTGCGTGTGCGCCGCGTAAAACCAGCACTTTGGGGAAACTTGTGCCCATAAAAATTTTGCCGCAAACAGTCGCCGATAAAATTGCCGCCGGAGAAGTTGTCGAACGCCCGGCATCGGTGGTGAAAGAGTTGATTGAAAACGCCATTGACGCCGGTGCATCGTCCATCCGGGTGGAAATCAGCGGCGGCGGCAAACAGCGCATCAAAATTGCCGATGACGGCGCCGGTATCCCCGCCGATGAAGTGCCGCTGGCGTTTCAGCGCCATGCCACCAGCAAACTTTCCACAATCGAAGAGTTGTTTCGGGTGCAAACGCTCGGCTTTCGCGGCGAAGCGCTGGCATCCATCGCCGCCGTTTCGCAATTGACGATGGTTTCTCGCCCGGCAGCACAGACCGGCGGCATGCAAATTCGCATCGAAGGGGGCGTTCGGCAATCGCTGTCGCCCGTGGGCGCACCGGCGGGAACGACCATCACGGTGGATAACCTTTTTTTCAACGTGCCGGCGCGTTTAAAATTTTTGAAAGCCGACGCCACCGAGACGGGACACGTTTTTCGGATTGTGAGCCATTACGCGCTGGCATACCCCGAAATTCGATTTTCGCTGCACAGCAACGGGCGACAGGTGTTTCAAACCGACGGCAGCGGCAAATTGTATGATGTGCTCGTTTCGGTGTGGAAACTGGATACCGCGCGGCAGATGGTTCCCGTGCAGGGCGAAACCGGCGGCATTGCCGTCAGCGGGTATGTCGGCACGCCCGCCCTGCACCGCGGTCAGCGCGACCATCTCATCTTTTTTGTGAACCGCCGCTGGATTCAAGACCGCGCGCTGGCGACGGCAGTGGCGCAGGCGTACCACACATTTCTGCCCATCGGACGGCATCCGGTGGCGGTGCTGAACATTTCGCTGCCGCCGGAGGATGTGGATGTGAACGTGCATCCCACCAAAGCCGAAGTGAAATTCCGCGCGCCGAATGCCGTTTTTTCCGCCGTGCAGCGACCCGTGCGCGCCGCCGTGCTGGCAGAATCGCCGCTGGTGCGTCCGGTGCAATCGCTGGATGCGGCGGGCGGGTCGGCATGGATGGGCGGCGGTCACGCGGGCGGATTTTCGCCGCACGAGCGATTCGACTCGCACGCGGCGCAATTCGGGTTCGAAGCACAGCGCACGCTGCCCGCCGAAGAAGCCTTCGCGGTGGACGGCGGTGAATCGCCGCAGGGCATTCCACCGCTGCGGGTGGTGGGGCAAATTCAGCAAACATACATCATCGCCGAAGGTCCGGACGGGCTGTATTTGATTGACCAACACGCCGCGCACGAACGTATTTTATATGAAAAGATGATGGCGCAGCACGCCACTGCGGCGGTTGCCAGCCAGCAATTGTTGTCGCCGGTGGTGCTGGAATTGACCCCCGCGCAGGCGGCAATTGTCGGGGCGGAGTTGGAAACGCTGACGGCAGTCGGGTTTTCGCTGGAGCCGTTTGGCGGTAACAGTTACCGGCTGCTGGCTGTGCCCGATATTCTGTCGCAGGCTGACCCCACCGCGGCGTTTTTGGATATTTTGGGCGATATGGCAGAAGGTGCGGTTCCGCTGGCAAAAGAAACGCACGAGCGGGTGGCGCTGATTGTGTGCAAACGCGCCGCCATCAAAGGCGGGCAAACGCTGTCGGCGCAGGAGATGGACGCGCTGATTCGGCAGTTGGAGCAGTGCCAAAATCCGCGCACCTGCCCGCACGGACGCCCGACAATGCTCCACATGTCGGCATATCAACTGGCAAAAGAGTTCGGTCGGCATTAAACGGGGTAACTTACAGGGGACGGGAAAAACGCCCTTCGATACGCGGTTCGCCGCGCGAACCGCTACTCAGGATGCGTTTTTCCCTGCCGATTTCATCCTGAGTAGCCCGCAGGGCGTATCGAAGGGTGAAATCGGCAAAATACCACTGTCCTCTGTATGGTTACAAACGGGAACGGGAAAAAAGGAGATGACGCGATGAAAATACCGAAGCAGGAAATCTTTTTGGGAAATTACGATTTGGCTGTGGAAGCGCGATTGAATGCTTGGGCGGAAGAGGATGTGGCTCGGCGCATTTGGGACAGAGACGCCACGGTGTGGATTCCGAATCCCGCCGAAGCCGCCAACACCCCCGAACTGACCAACCGGCTGGGCTGGCTGACCATTCCGCAGGAAATGCGCGCCGAAGTGGCAACCCTGACCACTTTTGCCGCCGAAGTGCGCGATGCCGGATTTAAAGAGGTGGTGCTGCTGGGTATGGGCGGCAGCAGTCTCGCGCCGGAAGTGATGATGTCCATTTTCGGCAATGCGCCCGATTATCCCGTGCTCAGCGTGCTGGACAGCACCAACCCCGAAGCGGTGCAACTGCTCGCCGACCGGCTCGATATGGCACATACCCTATTTCTGGTTGCCAGCAAATCGGGCGGCACGGTGGAAACGATGTCGTTTTTCAAATATTTCTTCCACCGCGTCAGCGAAATTTCCGACACGCCGGGCGACCATTTTATCGCCATCACCGACCCCGGTTCAAAATTGCAATCGCTGGCGGAGGAAAAAGGCTTCCGCCGCATTTTCTCATCCCCGCCGGAAGTGGGCGGCAGATATTCTGCGCTGACATATTTCGGGCTGGTTCCCGCCGCGCTGATTGGTGTGAATATGGACAAACTGCTGAAACACGCCCTGGCGATGGTGGACGCCTGCGATGAGTCCGTTTCCGCGCTGAAAAACCCCGCGCTCATTCTCGGTGCGGCGCTGGGCGAATTGGCGCTGGCAGCGCGCGATAAACTCACTTTTTTGGCGTCGCCCGCCATTGCGCCGTTTTCGGTGTGGGCAGAGCAGTTGATTGCCGAAAGTACCGGCAAGCGCAAAACGGGCATTCTGCCGGTTGCCAACGAGCCGCTGACAACCCCGGAACGTTACGGCAGCGACCGGGTTTTCGCCTACCTGCGGCTGGCGGGGGATGACAACGATTTGCTGGATAAAGAAATTGAATCGCTGAAACTTGCCGGACATCCGGTCATCGAAATTACGCTGAACGACCGGTACGACATCGCACAGGAATTTTTCCGCTGGGAATTGGCAACGGCGGCGGCGGGCGCGGTGCTGTCCATCAACCCGTTTGACCAGCCGAATGTGGAAGAAGCGAAAGTGAAAGCCCGCGAACTGATGGCGGCATATCAGGAAACGGGCGAACTGCCGACCGACACGCCTGCGCTGGTGGATGACGGTGTGGCGGTGTTCGGCGATGCGGGCGAAGCGACATCGGTGGCGGCGGCGCTGGCGCATTTTGAAGGACTGGTGGCATCGAACAACTATATCGCTATTATGGCGTATGTGCCGCCCAGCACGGCGATGGATGCTGCACTGACGGCATTACAGCGCACCCTGCGCGATAAACTCGGTGTGGCGGTGACGGTGGGTTACGGTCCCCGATTTTTGCACTCCACTGGGCAGTTGCACAAAGGGGGCAACAACAAAGGGTTATTTTTGCAAATCACCCACCAACCCGCGGTTGATGTGCCCGTACCCGGCGAAGCATACACCTTCGGCGTGCTCATCGCGGCACAGGCGCAGGGCGATTTTCAGGCATTGCAGGCGCGCGGTCGCCACGTGTTGCGTCTGCATTTCACCACCGATGTGCTGGAAGGCGTCTCGGCGCTGGCAGAAATGGCAGCGCACGAAT
>JALVZI010000068.1:0-2554 GCA_027022125.1 Anaerolineae bacterium
AATTGAGCCGGAAAGCAGGACACCTTATGGGACTCTTCGATTTTTACCCGATTATCAACATCCGCCGTAATCACGGGTTGGAACACGCCACCATCCACGTGCTCTCCGAGCGCGTGCCGAATCTGTCGGTGGTGGGGCGCAGCGATATGGGCGGATTCACCCTTTACGGCAACATTTCCACCGATGCCGTGACCAATGCTGCCCACGAAGCTCTGCGCCGCCTGCGGCAGGGACACGCCGAATTGGCGGTGCATCCCCGCTGCGGCACAATTTTGGCAACCACCGGCGTGCTGAGCGGCGTCGCCTCGTTTGCCATCATCAGTTTGGGCAGCAACTCGCGCAAACGGTTTCGCTGGGAAACCTTGCCGCAATCGGTGATGGCAGCAACCATCGCCGCACTGGCGGCACAGCCGCTCGGATTGCTACTGCAAGAGAAATTCACCGTCACCGGCGAACCGGGTTCGCTGGAAATTGTGGACATCACCCGCAGTCACACCGCGCAGATGACCGTTCATCGTGTGCGCACCCGGCAATAATATGTTTTACATTTTTCACGGCGAAGACGATTTTTCGGCAAAAGAAAAACTGGCGCAATTGCGAAAATCGCTGGGGGATGACCCGGCGATGGTCAACCTGAACCTGACCGAGATTGACGGCAAAAGTGCCACCATCGGCGAAATTGTGAATGCGGCCAGCGCCCTGCCCTTTCTGTCGCCGAAACGGCTGGTGGTGGTGACCAATTTTCTCGGTCGGTTCGGGCGCAGCAAAAGCGATGCCGAACAGATGGAGAAACTGATTTCGGCGCTGAAAGCCCTGCCGGAAACCACTGAACTGGTTTTTTGGGATACCACCACCCTGAAAAAAAATCATCCCGTGCTGAAATTCGGGATGATGCACAAAAATTGTGTTCATTATTTTGGTGCGCCGCAAAAGCAAAATTTGCCGCGCTGGATTGACGCACGGGTGAAACAAAAAGGGGCGCGCATCGAACCGCGCGCCGTGCAGGCACTGGCAACCGTCGTCGGCGATGATTTGCGCGCGCTGGATAACGAAATTGAAAAACTGGCGCTGTATGTCGGCAACGCGCGTCCCATCTCGCTGGCAGATGTGGAATTGCTGTGCCCGTACACCGCCGATTCGGAGACGTTTGCCATGGCGAATGCCATCGGACGGCGCAATGTGCACGCCGCGCTCGACCAGTTGCACAAACGGCTGGAAGAGGGGCAAAATCCGCTGGCTATTTTGGCGGGCATCACCACCCAGTTTCGGGGATTGCTGGAAGTGAAAGAGATGGCGGCATCCGGTTTAACGCCGATGCAGATTGCCCGTGAAAAAGGCTGGCGCAGCGATTTCGCCGCCAGAAAACGGCTGGAAGAAGCGCGCAACTTTTCCACCGAGCGGCTGCTGCAAATTTTCTCCATCCTGCGCGATGCCGATCTCGCCATCAAAACCGGCGAAATCGAACCCGTGCTCGCGCTCGATATACTGGTCAGCCGTCTGTGCGGCGTGCGCTAGCGAAAAACCAACAAACATTGTCGGCAACAAACCAAATTCTCTTGAAAAATCGCAGGGGCAGTCCCTTGTGGTTACCCTGTTCCGGGCGACCACAAGGGTCGCCCCTACATATCAAATGAATATCCAACTTGATTTTGCACTGAACTGGTTGAAAAAATCGGCAAATATCAACAGAACCTAATATGCCATCTGTGTCATCCGTGTTCCATTCACACTGACAATTATTTCGGAGCCATACGGATGGCACCATCCAGCCGGATGACTTCTCCGTTGAGCATCTGATTTTCGATGATGTGTTTCACCAGCGCGCCATATTCTTCCGGGCGACCCAGCCGCGATGGGAACGGCACTTGCTGCCCCAGCGAAATCCGCGCCGCTTCGGGCAACCCTGCCAGCATCGGCGTATCGAAAATTCCCGGTGCAATACCGACCACCCGAATACCGTAGCGCGCCAACTCGCGCGCCACCGGCAGTACCATGCCGACAATCCCGCCCTTCGATGCGGAATATGCCGCCTGCCCGATTTGTCCGTCGAACGCCGCTACCGACGCCGTGACGACAAACACGCCGCGCTCGCCCCCTTCCTGCGGTTCCGCATCGGCAATCGCCGCGGTGACCAGCCGGATGACGTTGAATGTGCCCAGCAGATTCACCCGCAGCACGCGCTCGAAACGCCCCAAATCGTGAACCCCTTTTCGACCCAGCACCTTTTCCGCAATGGCGATACCCGCGCAATTGATGGCGCCGTGCAACCCGCCGAAGGTGTTCAGTGCGGTGTCCACCGCCGCCTGCACATCGCTTTCGCTGGCGACATCGGTTTTCACAAACACCGCCCGCTCGCCGAGCGCGTCGGCAGTGGCTTGCCCCGTTTCGGCGTTCACATCCACAATCACCACCGATGCGCCGCCATCCACCAGCGTTTTCGCGGTTGCCGCCCCCAAACCGGAGCCGCCACCCGTGACCAAAAATGTTTTTCCCTGAAGTTGCATTTTGTTTCCTCCTGAAAATAGTTTAGAATGAACTTATTGAAACTTTTTGT
>JALVZI010000068.1:2564-4861 GCA_027022125.1 Anaerolineae bacterium
CCCGCTTTCGCGGGAATGACATCATAAAAATTACCGATGATTTTTGTAATTCTGGCACACTTTTCAAAAGTTTCATTTAGTTCAATATGATACGTGAAAACGTGATGAGTGATGAATCACGTTTCACGCATCACGCATCAACCAATAACCAATCTCTAATTGCCAATGAACCAACCTCCATCCCTATCCCTATCCCCCCCTCTCCCCATTCCGAACCCCCTGCGCGGGCGCGAAAGCGGCACGTGGGCACACGATACCATTACCCGCCGCCTGCCGCAGATTGCCGGTCGCGTTTTGGCGGAAAATGACCTGCCCGCCCCCGCCGAAACTGCCATCCGCGCGCTGATTGCCGATATTCCCGCCGCACCCATCCGCCCGCTGACCGACCTTTCCGCGCCGGATGCCGCCGCGTGGGCGCGATACATTTTCCCGCACAGCGGACTCAACTGGCTGGATGTGCCGTGGTATTTCGCGGAGGCATATTTCTACCGCCGCATTTTGGAAGCCACCGGCTATTTTCTGCCGGGCGACGGACACGGGCGCGACCCCTTCCGGCTGCAAAAAAGGCGCGGACTGGAAACGAAACGCGCCGAAATTGCCGCGCTCGCCGCCGGGCTGAACCGGCGATTGTCGGTGGGCGATGGCGACCTGCGCCCCGCGCTGCTGGTGGCGCTGTGGGGCAATCGCGCCGATTTGAGCCTGTGGTCTGCCGGAGAGGGAAACGAACACCCCGTTTTCACCGGCGAACACATTGCCGCCAACCCGCTGCTGCTGGTGGACGACTCCCGCGCGGTGATTGACCGGCTGCGCCGCACCCCCGCCCCGCGCCGCATCGATTTTCTCATCGACAACGCCGGATTCGAGTTGGTCAGCGATTTGGCGCTGGCGGATTTTCTGCTGGAAACCGGCACGGCGCAGACAGTCGTTTTTCATCTGAAAGCGCATCCGACCTTTGTTTCCGATGCGCTGGCAGACGATGTGCGCGACACCATCGCCTTTTTGGAAACGCTCGGCGGTGCGGCGGCGGAATTTTCGCAGCGGTTGGCGGCACATTCGGCAGAAAATCGGCTGCAATTGCGCCCCGATTTCTTCTGGAATTCCCCGCTCGTTTTCTGGGAAATACCCGCCGCACTGCGCGCCGAACTCTCGGCGGCAAATCTGGTCATCAGCAAAGGGGATGCAAATTACCGCCGCATTCTGGGCGATTGCCACTGGGCGTTCGATACCCCCTTCGCCGAGATTGCCCGCTATTTTCCCGCGCCGCTGGTTGCGCTGCGCACGCTCAAAGCGGAAGTCGCCGCCGGATTGCCCCGCGCGCTCACAGACTCACTTTCGGCGGAAGACCCCGAATGGCTGACCAACGGCAAACGGGGCGTCATTCAATTTTCACAGCGATAATCGGGAAACAAAACGCTCCCCGCTCGAATGATACCGCATCATCGGGCGGGAAACAAATTTTCCCCCGCACAAGCGCGTTTCAAATTGTCGGCGTGTAACGGTTGGAATATGTCATTCCGGAATTTCTCGCAGGGAAATATCCGGAATCCATAACAACGATTATAGATTCCCGCTTTCGCGGGAATGACATATGGTATTGAATTGGTTTTCAAATATCCCTCCTGAAATGCGAAACACTCCCCGTCTCCGAAAATTGAAAAAATCGGCAGAAACGGTTAAAATAGAGTCGTTCAGAAGTCTATATTTTATTCAATAGAACACAGATTACACGGATTGCGCTGATTTTCACCGATTTCTTGAAATTTAGTTACAAAATTTGTAATTATACAGGGGCAGTAATTTTGCCGATTTCACCCTTCGATACGCCCTGCGGGCTACTCAGGATGAAATCGGCAGGGAAAAACGCATCCTGAGTAGCGGTTCGCTGCGCGAACCGCGTATCGAAGGGCGTTTTTCCCGTCTCCCTGAATATTATCCGTAAAAATCTGTGCATCTGCGTCATCTGCGTTCTATTTCAAAACCGGCACTCAGGGAGGCGTGCAAATGACAACTGCGGAAAAACAATTTCCATTCAATCAGGAATTCGTCTGGTATCCATCGGAGGAAGTGATTCGGCGCAGTCGCCTGCGGCGATTTATGGAGAAACATAATCTGCCCGATTTGGATGCGCTGATGGAGAAATCGACCACCGATATTGCTTGGTTCTGGGAGGCGGTGCTGGACGATTTGGGCATCGAATTTTACGAGCCGTACAGCCAGATTGTCGATTTGTCGGATGGGCTGCCGTGGGCGAAATGGTGCGTCGGCCGCAAAATGAACATCGCTCACAATTGTCTGGA
>JALVZI010000069.1 GCA_027022125.1 Anaerolineae bacterium
GGTGCAACTGTGCCGCTCACCCTTTCCGCAGACGGCACACACGCCGTCATCGCCCTGCCGGACGGCGTTTCGGCAGTGCAATTGCACCTGCCGCAACCCATCCCCATCACGCTGTTAAAAATAGATTAACCTTTTGACAAATGCTTGGCAATAGTGGACAATAGTATCATTGAAATAACCGTACAACCATTGCGAGACACGCAATGCTGAAACAATTTCAAAAATGCGGGGCAGGGAGCATAGAGCAAGAAGTAAGGTGAGATAATCCCGTATTCAAGTTTAATGTTTCAAGTTTCACACAAAAACTCTGTGAAAATCCGTAAAATCCGTGTCATCCGTGTTCTGTTGGATTACTCAGGATGGAACCGCAGAAAAAAATGATTTACCCAAAAAACCAAAGGGAGGAAGTAATGAAATCCATATCACGAATTGTTTTATTAATTGCGGGGCTGTCGCTATTTGCAATGGCGTGCGGTTTGGGGAACGCCGCCAGCGACAAACTCAACGAAGCGGTGGATTCGGCTGCCACCAAAGTCATCGAAAAAGCCGCCACCACCGTTGCCACTGCGATGCCGGATGCCGGTACAGTTGTCGCAGAGGTTCAGCAAGCCGCCACAGAAATCGCCGAAGCACCAGAGCCGGGGGCAACTGACACACCAGCGCCCGCAGCCACAGAAGGCGAATCGGAAGTTGCGCCGGTCGATGTGACCAGCATCAACGATGCACTGGCAAAACTCAACTCATACAAAAGTGAATTGACGATGAGTTTTGACGGAAAGAAAAGCGATGGCACACCCACCAGTGGCACACTAACTATGCTGCAAGAAGCCATCAAAGAGCCGCCCGCATCTCACATTCGGATGGAATTCAGCGGCGACGCGGCAGAGGATATGGGCGGCGCAAGTGTATTCGAAATATACACCGTTGACGGAATAACCTATATGCAAGACCCCGAAAGCGGCAGTTGGATGAGTTTCCCCGCCGGCGATAGTATGGACTTTGGCACAATGATGGTTTCCGCCGATGATTTTGTGGACTTGCCGGAAAACGCTCACCGTGATTTGCTGCCCAAAAAAGTCAACGGCATTTCAACCTGGCACTACACCTTCACCGAAAAAGATTTGCCGCCAGATGAACGGATGCAGATAAAATCGGCAAAAGGCGAAGTATGGATTGCCAAAGACGGCGATTACCCCGTGAAACTCATTTTGGAAATGGAAGGTAAATCGTTGGGCGGTTCTGAAGATGCAGATTTCTTCAATGAAGGCACACTGAAAATTGAATATGAACTGAAATCGGTGAATGAGAACTTTACCATTACCGTGCCCGATGAAGCCAAAAATGCCGCCAGTATATTTGGAGGTGGCGATAACAGCGATACCCCCGACATTGATATTCCTATGCCCGATGATGCCAAAGATGTATTTTCGATGACAGGTATGACCACTTTTACCACCTCTAGCAGTGTACAGGATATGATAGACTTTTATAAAAATAAATTTGCTGCGCTGGGCTGGGAAAACGATGAAAGTGGCAATTTCATTGATGAGTCCGGTGGTATGATGGAATTTACAAAAGACGGAAATTCCATTGAAGTCATCATTGACAGTTCCAGTGATGATGGGACAGTGAGTGTTACCGTGATGTCAGGAAATTGATATTGCAAAAAACTTTTGCCGGGGGCGAATGCGCCCCCGGTTTTTTTATGCGTGTGGTTTGACTCGCCCGCACAAAATCAATACAATTTTACCACATTCTACAAAGAGGTAGCGATGCACACCACGCACGTAATTTACATTATTGTTCCCAATTTATCCTTTTTGCCCGATGGCGCAAGCTGGAGATTTCCGGTTCGCGCTTTGGGTGGTTGGACATAACCGTCTCTTCTCCCCCCATTGCTATCGCGCCGATGGCGCGCATCCGCGCAACTTTCTATAACCTAAAATACATAAAACGCACATACATACAGGAGAAGACCAATGGTTACATCTACAATAAAAAACCGGCACATTAAAACCGAATTGCCCGGACCGAAAGCAAAAGAACTTCTGGCTCGTGATGAGCAACTCATCACCAGAACATACGGACGCCCCTACCCCTTTGTGATGGCAAAAGGACGCGGCGCAGAAGTTTGGGACGTTGACGGCAACCGTTTTCTCGATTTTGTGGCGGGTATCGCCGTGGCAAACACCGGACACAACCACCCCAAAGTGGTGGAAGCCATCAAAAACGCCGCCGACCAATTCATTCACATTTCGTCAGATTTTTACCATGAAAAAATGGTGGCGCTGGCGGAAAAACTGAATCAACTTGCGCCGTTTGAAGAAGAGGCGATGGTTCTGTTCACCAACTCCGGCACCGAATCGGTGGAAGGCGCGCTGAAAATGGCGCGATACGTCTCCGGTCGACCGCGATTCATCGGTTTTTACGGCGGCTTCCATGGACGCACAATGGGCTCGCTATCATTCACCGGCAGCAAGCCCATCCAGCAACAGGGCAACTTCCCCACCATGCCCGGCGTGGTTCACGTGCCATATCCCAACCCCTACCGCCCCATTTTCGCCGGAGAAGACCAGGGGCAAGCGGTGATTGACTATCTGGAAAACGTGGTTTTCGCCACCGCCGTTCCCGCGCACGAAGTGGCGGCATTTTTGGTGGAACCCATTCAGGGCGAAGGCGGATATATTGTGCCGCCCGCCAGTTTCTTCCCCAAACTGCGAAAACTGGCTGACAAATACGGTATCATGCTGATTGTGGACGAAGTGCAGAGCGGCATCGGGCGCACCGGAAAGATGTTCGCCATCGAGCATTTCGGCATCGAACCGGATATCGTCACCAGCGCGAAAGGGCTGGGCAGCGGTATGCCCATCGGCGCGGTGATTGCCCGCCGCTCCATTATGGAAAAATGGCCCATCAGCACTCACGGCAACACTTATGGCGGCAATCCCATCGCCTGCGCGTCTGCGCTGGCAACGCTCGATTTGGTGGAGGGAGAATACCGCGAAAACGCCGCCAAAATGGGCGAATATCTGATGGACGGATTGCGCAAACTGGCAGAAAAATATCCGGTCATCGGTGAAGTGCGCGGCAAAGGGTTGATGATTGGCATGGAACTGGTGAAAGACCGCCAAACCAAAGAACCCGCCAAAAAATTGGCTAATGAAATGTTGCAGCGCGGTTTTCAAAACGGTATTTTGCTGATGTACTGCGGCACCAGCACCCTGCGATTGATGCCGCCGCTGATGATTGACCAAGCCATCGCCGACGAAGCGCTGGCTCTGCTCGACAAAACATTTGCCGAAGTTGGAGGTTAGAGATTGGAGATTAGTTATTAGACCTCTTGCAAAAGTCTGTCATACCGGAATTTCCCGCAGGGAAATATCCGGTATCCAGAATAAAACGATGGATTCCCGCTTTCGCGGGAATGACATCAGAGAAAATATAGCAAAAAATCACCTTTCATAGCTTTACAAAACAATCTCAAACCAAATTTGGCACTTTTGCAAGAGGTCTAATGAGTGAATGAGCGAATAATGAATGATAAGAATCACGCATCACGTTTCACGCAATACGATTCGGCGATTCAACGATTCAGCGACTCGGCGAATTTCTATCCCTATCCCTTTCTCACATCCCCGCCAGTGTTTCCAGCAGACGCGCCATATCTTCCGGTTTGCCGATGGCGATGCGCAGGTGTCCGTGCAGCCCGGACGGGGTGTAATTGCGAACCAGAATGCCCTGCCGTTTCAGTGTTTCCTGCACGGCTTCGGCGGTGCGCCCGCCACCGACTTTCGCCAGCACAAAATTGCTGTGGCTGGGATAGGTTTTCAGCCAGCCGATGCTTTTCACCTGCTGTTGAAAGTCATCGCGGGTGGCGACAATTTTTCGCACGGTGTCCATCAGGTAATCCAAATCGCGCAGTGATGCCAGCGCGGCTTCCTGCGCCAGCACGTTCACATTGTATGGCGATTTCACCCGCCACATCATTTCGGCAATCGGGGCGGGGAAAATACCGTATCCCACCCGCAGACCCGCCAGTCCCGCCCATTTGCTGAATGTGCGCAGTACCACCAGATTGGGATACTCCAGCGTCAGCGGGGCGGTGTTTTGCCCGCAAAATTCGGCATACGCCTCATCCCACACCACAATGACGGGCAGGGCGAGCAGGCGTTTCAAATCGGCAAGCGGGGTGATGCCGCCGTCGGGGTTGTTGGGCGATGTGAGAAAAAGGATTTTCGCGTGCGGATTGTCTGCCACGGCTTGCTCGATGGCGGGAATGTCCAGCGAAAAATCATCGGGGTGGCGGGGCACGTCAATGACCTGCGCCCGGTTCAGCCGCCCGGCGATGGGGTAAATGCCGAAGGTTGGCGGGGTGTTGATGATGGCGTCGCCGGGATTGATGAACAGCCGCAGCAGCATATCAATCACTTCATCCGCGCCACTGCCAACAATGATATTTTCCGCCGGAACCGAGAGATAATCGCTCAACGCGGCACGCAGATGCCGCGCGGCGGGGTCGGGGTAAATGTGGGTGAACGGGAAATTGGCAATTGCCGCCCGCGCTTTCGGCGATGCGCCATACGGGTTTTCGTTGGCATCCAATTTGACGATTTTTTCAGGGGGGATGCCCAATTCTTCTGCCAGCACATCAAACGGCGCGACGGGTTTATAGGGTGTCAGTCGGTCAATATCGCTGCGAAATAGTTTTTTCATGGTGGTTTCCGGTTTCAAGTTTCAGGTCTGATTGACTGACAAAACTCGAAGACCGTGTTATCCTGTGGTATATGCTCGAAAAAGGAAACGTATGTCATTCCCGCGAAAGCGGGAATCCACTGTTTTTTTGCTGTGGATTCCGGAT
>JALVZI010000070.1 GCA_027022125.1 Anaerolineae bacterium
AAGCACGCTGATGAACGCCTTCTTGGGGCAAAAAATCGCCATCACCAGCCCGAAACCGCAGACCACCCGCAACCAACTGCTCGGCATTTTAACGCTCGACCGGGCGCAGATTATTTTTCTCGATACGCCGGGCATTCATCAACCGCACCATAAATTCGGTGAATATATGGTGGAAGTGGCGCGCAAAACCATCCCCGATGCCGATGTGATTCTGTGGCTGGTGGACGGTTCGGAGCCGCCCGCCCGCGCCGACTCGCTGGTGGCGGACATCATTCGGGCGCAGAAAAATCGCCCGCCGGTAATTTTAGGGATGAACAAAATTGACCTGCTCCCCGCCGATGCCATCGAACCGCGACTGGCACTGTTCACCGCGCTTTTTCAGCCGGATACCGCACTGGCATTCTCGGCAACCGAAGGCACGCATCGCGATGAGTTGCTGGAAACCATCATCGCCCGGCTGCCGCCGGGACCGCGTTTTTTCCCCGCCGACCAAGTGACCGACCAGCAAACGCGGTTCATCGCCGGAGAGATGATTCGAGAAGCGGCACTGCAAACCCTGCGGCAGGAAGTGCCGCACGCGCTGGCGGTTTTGGTGGAGGAATTTAAAGAACGCCCGAACGGGGTGGTGTATATTTCCGCCAAAATTTTTGTGGAACGTGATTCGCAAAAGGGGATTGTCATCGGGCAGGGCGGTAAAACACTCAAAAAAATCGGGCAGTTGGCACGCCCGCAAATCGAAGCGTTGGTCGGCGCACCTGTATATTTGGAATTGCGGGTGTCTGTTTTGCCCAAATGGCGCAAGAAAAAATCGGAGTTGCGGCGGTTGGGGTATTCGGTAGAGTAATTGGTTGGTTGGTTCAAGGTTTGTGTCTAAAGTCTGATTGACTGACAAAACTCAAAAAACCTATAAATGCGATATACCCCGAGATGTATAATCGAAAAAGAAGCGCATGTCATTCCCGCGAAAGCGGGAATCCACTATTTTTTGCTGTGGATTCCGGATATTTCCCTACGGGAAATTCCGGAATGACATTTAAAATTTGTAAATATTTGTGGTGGATTTTTTATCAAACCGAGATTTGCCATAACATAATCGCAGATAATTCGCAAAACCGGTGTCAGAAAAAAATTTGTCAGTCAATCAAGTCTAAAGTTTCAAGTCTCAAGTCCAAAGTCGGGTAGCAGGGTTGCAGGGTAGCAAATTTCACGCATCACGCATCACGCATCACGCATCACGCATCACGCATCACGCATCACGTTTCACGCAATATGCAATACGATTCGGCGAGTCAGCGATTCAGCAGTCAGCAAGTAACAAATGACAAAAGACAAATGACAACCATGCTTGACAAACGGCAATTTTATGTTAAACTAAAAGTGTCGAACCGGTGAAGCGAAGGAGTATGATATGACCCGACAACAAATGCTCGTATTGGCAATAATGGTTTTCTTTTTGGTGGTCATTGTGGGGTGTTTCGGGTTAATTGCACTGGGAAAAGTTGTGCCGTTTTAAAAACACTTTTAAAAAACAAAAGCCCAACCGATATACCGGTTGGGCTTTTTTGATGCCGGGTGGTAACTGCTCGGTGTATTGTGTGCGCCTCAAAGAATCGTAGGGGCAGCCCTTGTGGCTGCCCTGCTTTGGGTGACCATAAAGGGTCGCCCCTACGGATTTTGGCGCGAACCGACTGATTTTTTCGGTTTCGTAGAGGCGGCTCGCGAGCCGCCCCTACGTTTTTCCGCCCTCCTGAGCAGTTACATTTTATCTCTCTGCGGCGACATTTTCGTAGAGACGCCCAAATTGGGCGTCTCTACGGGGTTGACAGGATTCGTTTTTCCCTGCCCTCCCTCAAAGAGAAAGAAAAAATCTCCTCCCCCTTTGGGCTAGTGCAAAACCAACAAACATTGTCGGCAATAAACCCAATTCTCTTGAAAAATCGTAGGGGCAGTCCCTTGTGGCTGCCCTGTTTCGGGCGACCACAAGGGTCGCCCCTACGTTGAGCGCGGAAACTTATTTCCGCGCACCGACACGATTAAATGTGCCGCTACCAATTGCACGGATTTCATTTTTTATCTGTGTTCATCTGTTCAATCTGTGTCATCTGTGTTCTATTCCTGTTGGGCGGGGCAATCTGAATTCCCGCTCATTTTGGTTTCAGTGTCAGCACCGAACCCGTTACCCGGTCGCGCCCGAAGGTCATCGGCAGGTATTCCACCCGCTGGTGGCGCTCGATGAAATCATCGTAATGCGGGCTGAGCACATTCCCCGATTGCCCGGTGGTGTGAATGAAAAGGCTGCCATTCAGATTGCTCATATCCACAATTTCCCGATAACTGGGCACGTGATACTGCTCAAACGGTTTATCGGCGTGATACGGCGCGACATTCACCGTGTAACGGTCGCCGCCGTTGGCAATATCGCGGTCGAAAATCTTTTTCAGCGCATCCACATGGCTGAACGGGTTGTGTGGATATGCTGTGTGATGGACATTGCCCCACTGCCACTTTTTCATATTTTTGCCGTATTTTTCGGTGAGCATATCGAGCGCATCCGCCAGCGATTTTGCCGCCATATCGCCGCAGGTTTCGGGAGGTGTGGTGAGAAAATTGTCGCACCATGTATTTTCGGGGTTGGACAGAATATCGTTCAGAAAAACCGGATGCTCCATCGCCGTGAAATCATCGAATAAATCGCCGTGCAGGTCATCCTCAAATATATTTTTCACCAGCGCCAATTCCCACGCTTCATAAATGGTGGTGGCGATGCTATCGGTGGATAGGTTGCCATCCCAATTTTGAACATACGCCAGCGCCTGCCGCTGACGGTCGTCCGCGGGTTCGACATTTTTCAGATACGGCAGCAGTTCGCGCGTTTGCGTGCTGAATTGGTCGGCTTGAATTGCCGCCATATCATCCACCGAAATTTTCTCGCCCGCCGAACTCTTTTCCTCTATCAACTCGGCGATGCGCTGAGCGCGGTACGGCGGTGTCCAGTCGTTGGTGATGAAATAGCGATAGTCGTCTGGCACAGCGCGGTTGTTGGCAGTGACGATATATCCCTTTTCCGGGTTGAAGGCGTGTGGCAAACTTTTGAACGGAATCCACGCCGACCATTTATATTCATCCGTCCAACCCGGCACGGGAACCATGCCGTTCCCCGTGCGCCGAATGGGAATTAACCCCGGCGCATAATAGCCGATGTTCCCTTCGGTATCGGCATACACAAAATTTTGGCTGGGGGCAACATATTTTTCCATTGCGGCGGTAAATTCATCCCAATTGGAGGCATAATCCAAATCGAAAAACGCTTCCACGGTGGTGTCGTCTGCTGTCAACGCCGTCCATTGCAGCGCCACCGGAAACGCCGTGCTGCCTTTTACATCGCTGATGAGCGGTCCGTGGCGGGTACTGCGCGCCGCCCACAAAATCGGCTCATCTTTCCCTTTGACGAAAATCGGTTCCTCCACAATATCCATATCCACCCAACTGCCGTTCACTTCATATTGATTCGGATTGTCGGGATTGATGCGTTCCATATACAAATCCTGCACATCCGGTCCGAGATTCGTCACACCCCATGCAATGTATTCATTGTGCCCGGTGGGAAAAAAGGGCACACCGGGAAAAGTTGCGCCGGTCACGTGGATTTTTTTGCCCTGAATTTCCGCCAGATACCAAATGGACGGAATCTGCGCGCCGAGATGGGGGTCGTTTGCCAGTAACGGCTGCCCGCTATTGGTGCGACTGCCCGCAACCACCCAGTTATTGCTGCCGACATCCATACCGCGCAGATTGAACGCAGTTTGCAGGGTCGAATCAATGTTCAGCAGTGCGTCGGCGGTTTCCGGGGCGATGGTTTTGGCGGCGAGAATGGTCGCGCCGCCGTCGGGATAGAGTCCGGTCAATTGTGCCGCCCGTTCTGCCCCGACGGCTTGCGTCAGTCGCACCCGCAGTAGTTCCATCGTATAATTGCCGCCCAAATTCCACGACATCATTTTCGCCCACACCATCGAATCATACACCGTCCATGGTTCGGGTTTTACGCCCAAAATCAAAAATTCCGGCGGCAGCACGTGTTTCTCATCGAGCCAGGCATTCACCCCCGCCACGTACGCTTCCACATTGGCTTGTGTTTCCGGGCTGAGTGTGTCCCACGCCTGTTTTGCCGAGCGGTATGTGCCGAGCGTGCGCAGAAATTTGTCGGTATCCAGCGTGGCATCGCCCAAAATTTCGCTGAGCCGCCCCGCCCCGATGCGGCGCTGCATTTCCATCTGCCACATCCGGTCTTGCGCATGCACATATCCCAGCGCGAAAAACGCATCGTGGTCGGTGGCGGCGAAAATATGCGGCACGCCGTCCGCATCGCGCACAACTTCCACCTGCCCGTTCAGTCCCGCCAGCGAATGTGCACCTTCGGTTTTGGGCAAACTGCGGCGCACATACAAAAAGCCAAAAGCCAACGCCAGTACCAATATCAAAACAACCACCAACAATCCATTGCGAATGATACGCATTTTTTCTCCTCTTCTGTTTTGCTGAATTAAGTGTTGAAGAATACCATGCCCGGTGGGGAAAGTCAAGCAATTTGGCGATGCCCCCCTGCTTTGATATAATAGCCTTCTGCCAGCCCGCTTCGCGCTGTGGTTGGTTCTTTTTTGAGCCGATTTTCATTTTGGCGCAATCGGAAGGAGATGAGCATTGAATTTTCATTTCAAGAAATTATCGGGGAATATCCCCCTGCGATTGACACTGGTCATTCTGCTGGCAACCGTGGCGATATGGGGATTTTCCGCCACTGAAACGCCGGTTTATTCGCTGTTTCAATCTTCGGTGCAAAACTCGGCGGTAGCAACC
>JALVZI010000071.1 GCA_027022125.1 Anaerolineae bacterium
GTGGAACACATTTTTGCGTTTGAAGGGGAGGGGCGGATTGTGCAGTATCCCGGCAATTACAGCGATTACCGCCGCAAAAAGGCGGAAAAACCGCGCGAAAATACATCGTCCGCCGCGAAAGTTGCCCCCCGACAAAAACCCCGCGCCCGCGAAAAGAGGTTGAGTTACCGCGAGCAGCAGGAATTGGCGCAACTGGAAATGCGCATCGCCGAGTTGGAGGCGGAAAAAGCCGCGCTGGGCGAAAAAATCAACCGCGCCGGAAGCGATTACCGCGAATTGCAGCAACTTTCGGCGGCGCTGGCGGCTGTAGAAACGGAACTCGATGCCGCATTCGAGCGCTGGGCGGCGCTGGAAGAAAAACGCGGACGATAGCAGCGCAATTATTTCAAAATTAGGGGCAGGTAAACGAAATTGCCCACCGGCATTGCCAAAACGGTGTCGGTGAGAAAAGGTGAACCGGCGAGTATCGCCCGTAGGGTGACGGTGTACCACACGCCGTTGGTCAACCCGGTGAGCGTGTATGCGCGGGTGTCGGCGGGCAAGCCGATGACGGTCGGCAGCGCGGTTGTGCCATCGGTGGCATCAATCCGCCACGTGGATGTGACCGGCGGCGTGGCAGTGACCGTCCAGCGCAGATACAGCGTCTCGTCCCCCGGAATGGCGGTGAGCGCCAGCGCGGGCGAAAACTCATCCGCGCCGATGTCTGCCGCTGCGCCGATGGGACGCGATTGCCCGTCAATATCATCGCTGACATCTGCCAGCATCAGCGCGCTGTCAATGGCGGCAGCACCGGCTTGCAAATGGAGGTCGCCACCGGCAGCATCGGCGAATATTGCCGCCGCCGCATTTTCGATGTTACTCTGCATCGTTGCGCTGCCGCCCCGGTCTCGCAAATTGTGGCTGACCAAATTGTTGATGATGTCTGCTTCGGTATGGTCAAATCGCCATTCGATGGACGAAAAGGGCGCGGCGGTGGAAAAAACGGTGTTGTTCAACGCTTTTGCGCCGCACGCCTGCCACAAACAGATGCCGCAGTCGAACCCGTATTCAGAGGCAAAAAGTGCCGCATCGTTGGCGAAAACAAAATTATTGCGGATGATGCCGCCGTAATGGTCGACATATCCGCCGTTCGCGCTCGGACACGGATTGTCGGGGTAGGTACGGGCATCGCCGCCGGCTTCCAGCCCGAAACCGATGCCGCGCGCGTTATTGTTCAGCCGATTGCGCGCCACCAGCGTATCGCGGCTTCCCCGCCACAGATGGATGCCGTGTTCGGAGAGTCCATTTTCGCACCAAAACCCTTCAATCACATTATCGCGGATGACCCAATTTTGCGCCTGATGCGCATCAATGCCGCCGGTGTAACAATTATTGCGAATGTGCGGGCGTCCGGCATCGGTCAGTTCGATGTGTGAGCAAGCGATAATGCCGTCATCGGGATAGAATCCGTCTCCCGCAGGGTTAATTTTGATGGCTTGCTCGCCGGGGTCAATGATTTCAACATTGTAGATGAAGGTGTTTTTCGTGTCGGCGGTGTCGGTGGACATCACGTGGATGGGGTGGTAGTACGCTTCGCGCAGGGTGATGTCGGCAATGGTCACATCAGATGCGACAATTTGAATGATTTCGGTGGTGATGTAATTGCCATCGAGCACCACCGCGCTGCGATTGCCGCTTGCGGAGCGCAGGGTGACATTTGGGGTATCAATGCGTAGATAAACGCCGTCCAAATTGTAAATCCCATCGGCAACCAGAATGGTATCGCCCGCCGAAGCGTTGTTCACCGCGTTTTGCAGCGCAGACACGCTGTCCACCGTGACGGTATTTCCGGTGGGGGCGGGGAGCGGCGGACACAGCGTTTCGGTGGGGGATTGGGCGTATGCGTGCGCCACCGCGCCCAAAAATATCGCAAACCACAATATCGTAAAACGGAGTGTTTGTTTCATATGACGAATAGCGAGTGACGAATAGCGAGTGACGAATAGCGGCATGGTTCATTTGACTGACAATTATCTTGACAAATAGCCGTCCGGTGTCAACGTGGAGCAGGAAGCAAGAAGCAGGGAGTAAGGGGTGTATTTCAACGAACAATCATCGCAGTGCAGATTATTCATTCCTTTCCTAATCTGTTGTAGTCTTTGTGCGGCAACGCAAAATATCCAATCATCACGCCTCACGCCTCACGCCTCACGCAATACGAAATACACAGTACGATTCAGCGAATCCCTATCTCTATCCCTTCTCTAATCTCTAACCACCAGCGGCAGGTAAACTTGATATTGACTTTCATAAAACGATGCCTCGAAAGAGTAGGCTTCGTTTGGGTCGCTGTCATCGCCGAAATCGCTTTTGAACATCACTTTGCTGCCGTTGGGCGCGGGGACGGGCATGGGTGATTTTGTGTAATTGGCATCGCTGCTGAAATGATGCCCGAAATACTCAACGGTTCCGCCGGTGTCCAGTTTCACCGCCACAACCATCCCGCCTTTCGATTTATCGGTGCTGACATACGCCCAGCCGGGGCGCAGAATGTTTCGGCACGACAAATGGGCATCCCCCGTGCCGAAATCCGCATCAGTTTGAATCACGTCAATTTGTCCGTCATCCAGATGGTAGGCGTTAATCGTGCCGTTGTCGCCCCAAAACTGGGCGTAAATTTCTTCGCCCGTCGGCGAAAAACACAAATCGCCGTGGTTGCCATATCGAACCAACCGCCGCTGGAAAGTCATATCGGCGGCGTTATAAACTTCAACGCCGGAATGCCCGTTGAAGGGTTGAACATTCCCCGGTGCGCCGGTGTCCCAACTGATAACCACATAATCCCCCGATTGTGAGACCGATGCCCAGTCGATGTGTTCCGCCAGCGACAAACTGCCCGTGCCCCACGCATCGGTGAACGTTTTGGTGGCGACAATCCTTCTCTTTTGCAGGTCGAACACAATCACATCGAAATCCGTGCCCCGTTTGCCTGCCAGCGCGACAAATTTATCGTGAATGTCAATATTCCCTTCGCCGGGACCGAGCCTCACCGTGTCGTATCCGCTCAATTGGTACAAATCTTCCGTTTGTTGCGTTGAAATGGTGTAACTTTTGATGCCGCCATCGGTGCGGAAACTGTACAGCAAATCGGGGTTGGTGTTCGACCAGAAACTTTCGTATAAATCTCCTCCGTTCAATGTTTGAACCAGTTCGTGTGTTTCGGCATTGTAAACGGCGACGGTGTAAAATTTATACAGCGTGGCATCGGCGTTCCACGGTTGATTTTTTGAATACGAATGGGTCATATAGCCGGAATCGTCTGGGGTGATGCGTTTGATGCGGGTGGAAGTTGTGGTATCAATGATGGATGCCAGATAGTCCGGCATGGTCGGGGTGGTGGCGGTAATCGGCTGATAGGTTGTGTTGGGCGGATATTGCACCGCCGAGAAATACCCGCGCCGACTCCACACGCCGCCGTGGGTGTCGTTGGAGGGCAAAATCCACCACACATACCGTCCAAGCGGCAGACGGGTGGTGACGGTGAAGACGCAATCGTGCGCGATGTCCGCGCAACCGGCTTCGGCAGCGGTCAGGTTTTCGCCGTAACTGGTGTTCCAATCGGGATTTTCGCTGTCGAGCATCGGTCGCAGTTGCAGAAAATAGTTGGTAGCGGTGGGGCTGGGTTCCCAGCGGAAAACGGGGGGATTGGTGACAATCGGTGTGAACTTCACGGGCGAAACCAGTACCGATGCGGGCAATTCGTCATCGAAATCATCGCAGTATTCGTGACGGGGGTTGGGAAAATCGGGGTCATCACAGGGATAGGCGGTGGTTTCGCCGGGGATGGGGCGCGGGTCATCGGTAGAAATCAGGTCGGGCAGGTCGCCCATTTCGATTTGCTGTGCGCTGCCGTTGCCCAGTGCCACGTTTTTGGCGGTTAAATTCCCGGTGAAGGTGTAATCTGCCAGCGCATCCAGCAGCCGAAAAACGGCATAATCATCCAGCGCATCGAACGCGCCGTAACCGCCATCGCCAGTGGCAATCAGCCGGTGGGTTGCCTGATAGTCGTAACCGTCGATGGTGGCGGAGCGTACGATGATGAAATCTTTTTCGCTGTCGGGGATGGGTAAATCTTCAAACGGCTCAATGTAGGTTCGCCTATCCGTGCTGTGGTCATCTTCATAAGTGTGCATAATCCACTTGATGCCGGTGGGATAATCTGCCACCATTGCATCGGTTATATCGAAATCAATCCACGGGGCGGAGGAAAAGAGAAACAGGTTTTCGCCATTTGTGCCGCCCCAGCCTTTGGTTTTCACCAAATCATAGCCCACCGATGGCAGCAGCCCCCCGCCGGAGGAATGTCCCATCAAACCGATTTTGCCGGTGTCAATGCGGGCGGGGTAGCGGTTCACCGCTTCGGCGAAAGCATCTTTCATCTGCCCGCCGATGGCGCTGTAGTTTTCGTGGTAATCATCGCATACGGCAACATAGCCGAGACTGACCCAGAAGTGGAAAATCTCGGCATACGCATTGCAGGGGACGCTCCAGCCGGGTGCAAAAAAGAGGGTCGGCGCGGGGGCGGTTTGCCCGTCGGGGTAATAGACGGTGACGGTGTTGGTGTAGCCCTGACTGACAAATTGGAAGCTTTCCGGCGTGGCGGGTGTTTCATCGCCCCAACTGCCGAACCCGCCATTGAGGGGCGGGATGGGTCCCTGATGGGTTGCCGTTGTTTGGGTGGGGGCATCGGCAAAAGCAGGCGCAATTGCAGCGGCGAAAATGAGAAGGGCGAAAATGAGTGTTTTGAGTTGTTTAATCACGAGTGGTCTCCGTTGAAATAGAACTTGTTGAAACTTTTTGTGTGGCTGAAATT
>JALVZI010000072.1:0-3594 GCA_027022125.1 Anaerolineae bacterium
GGCTGGCGCTGCTCGGTGTGGCGCTGTACACGGTGATGGTCGGTGCGGACGCGGCGGTGGTGCGCGCGGCGATTATGGGCGGGCTGTATGTGTTCGCCCTGCAATTGGGACGCCCCAACGCTACCCGAAATACCCTGTTTGCCGCCGGATGGCTGATGACCGCGCAAAATCCGCTGGTGCTGTGGGATGTCGGCTTTCAACTCAGTTTTATGGCGACGCTGGGGCTGGTGGCGCTGGTTCCCCTGCTGAACGCCATCGGCGGGCGATGGATTCCCCCGCACAGTTTTTTGGCAGAAGCGGTGTGGGTCACACTGGCGGCGCAAATTGCCACCGCGCCGCTCATCCTGTATCAATTCGGACGGTTGAGCGCGGTCAGTTTGCTGGCGAATTTTCTGATTGTGCCGGCGCAACCGCCGGTGATGCTGGCGGGCGGCGCGGCGACTGCGGCGGGGATGATTTTCCTGCCGTTGGGGAAGTTGCTGGGCTGGCTGGTATGGCTGCCATTGGCATGGACGGTGGCTGTGGTGCAGTGGTCGGCGGGGATGGATTGGGCGCAGGTGTCGCTGCCGCGCACCCCACTGTGGTTGATGATTCTGCTGTATGCTGCCATCGGCGCGAGCGTTTTTTGGCTGAACCGCCGCTTTCGCCGCAAATTTTTCGCCCCCGCCCCGATGGCGATTCCCCGCACGGCAATTTTCGCGGCGGTCGGCGCGCTGGCGGTGGCGCTCACCGCCGCTGCGATTTTCCCCACCCTGCCCGACGGCAATCTGCACGTGGCATTTCTGGATGTGGGTCAGGGCGATGCGGTGCTGATAACCGCGCCGCACGGACAGCAACTGCTGGTGGACGGCGGTCCGTCGGAGGTGACGGTGCTGCGCCGGTTGGCGGCGGAAATGCCACTGTGGGACCGCTCGCTGGATGTGGTGGTCAGCACTCATCCCGACAGCGACCATCTGACCGGGCTGCTGGCGGTGGAACGGCGGTATGCGGTGGGTACGGTGCTGGTCAGCGATATGCGCGGCGATTCGTCGCTGGCGCAGGCATGGCAGGCAGAAACAGCGGGCAGCGTCATCACCGCGCGTGCCGGCATGCAGTTCCGGCTGGATGACGGCGTTTCGGTGCGGGTGCTGAATCCGGGCGAACAGAGCGCGCAATTTCCCGACAGCAACAACCATTCGGTGACGCTGCTGGTGCAGATGGGGCGGGTTCGATTTTTGCTTTCCGGCGATTTGGAAGCGCCCGGTGAGTCGGCGCTGCTGGCGATGGGGCAGGATGTGCACGCCACCGTGCTGAAAAGTCCGCATCACGGCAGCAAAACCGGTTCCAGCGATGCTTTTCTGGACGCGGTTCAGCCGCAATTGGTGGTCATTTCGGTGGGGAAAGACAACCGTTTCGGACACCCCGCGCCGGAGGTGCTGGCGCGATACGCGGCGCACGGCATTTCCGTGCTGCGCACCGACCGGCTCGGCACGGTGGAACTGGTCACAGACGGACGGTCGCTGTGGTTGGCACGGTAGCAGAATTGGGCAATCGCGGCGGGTTTGGTATAATTGGAGATTGGTCAATTGGATATTGGAGATTGAAAACTATGGAATCCATCATTGAAAGCAAAAACATCATCCACGAAACAACGCCGCGCGCCACAGTGCAAATCACATTTGATGACGGGCGCGTGTTTGAGGGACCGAAAGGTGTGACCATCGAAGCGTTCACCCGCGCCGCGTTCCCCAAAAATAACCCGCCGGTGATTGCCTGCATGGTCAACAAACAGATGCGCGAACTGACCTACCATGCCTACACCGATTTGGAAGTTTCTCCCATCACCCTCGCCGACAGCGACGGGTTGCGCATCTACCGGCGGTCGCTGTCGCTGCTGCTCATCGCCGCCGCAGAAGAGTTATTTCCCGGCATTCAGATTATCATCGATTACGGCTTGAATTTCGGTGCATTTTATTTTGAAATCAACCACCACCCGCCCCTTTCCGATGATGATTTGAACCGGCTGCGCCACCGCATGCGGGAATTGGTTGACACCGATTTGCCCATCGAAAAAGAGCGCGTCCCCGTGCCGGAAGCGATCGCCTATTTTGAAAACAAAGGCTGGGATGACAAAGTACGGCTGATGCAAACCCGCCGCAAAGATTATCTGACGCTGTATGCACTCAACGGCATTAAAGATTATATGCAGGGCTATATGGTTCCGTCCACCGGATACCTGCAAATGTTCGATGTGGCAAAATACGATGGCGGGTATATTCTGCAATACCCGCGCTCAAAATCGCACGACCGGCTGCGCCCGCCGGTAAATTATCCCAAACTGGTGAGTGTGTTCAACGAAACACGCGACTGGATGGAAAAACTGGATGTGTACGATGTGGGCAGGCTGAACGCCGTCGCCCGCACCGAAAAAATCCGCGAGTTGATTTTGGTGTCGGAGGCGCTGCACGAGCAGCGGGTAGCGCAAATTGCCACCGTCATCGCCAGCATCGGGCACATTCGGATGGTCACTATTGCGGGACCATCATCATCGGGGAAAACCACTTTTTCCAAACGGCTGGCGATTCAACTGCGATCGCACGGGTTGAAACTGATGACCATCGGGCTGGATGATTTCATCGTCAACCGCGATGAAACGCCCCGCGATGAAGAGGGCGATTACGATTACGAATCCATCAAAGCGCTCGACCTCGATTTGTTCAACTCGGTGATGCTGAAACTCATCAACGGGCAGGAAGTTACCATGCCGAAATACAACTTCATCACCGGCGAGCGCGAATGGGGCGAAACGTTCACTGCCAGCAGCGACTATATTTTTGTGGTTGAGGGGATTCACGGGTTGAATCCGGAACTGGTGCGGCAAATTCCCGCCGACCAAGTTTTTCGGGTGTATGTTTCGGCGCTGACGCAACTGAATTTGGACAATCACAACCGGGTTGCCACCACCGACACGCGGCTCATCCGGCGCATTGTGCGCGACGCCACTTATCGCGGATACACTGCCACCGACACCATTTTGCGCTGGCCCAAAGTTCGGCGCGGCGAGCACACGTGGATTTTCCCGTTTCAGGAAAACGCCGATATTCTGTTCAACTCGGCGCTGCTGTATGAAATGCTGGTGCTCAAACCACTGGCGGAACCGCTGCTGCTGCAGGTGGAACCGGGCAAACCCGCCCATCGAGAGGCGAAACGGCTGCTATCGTTCCTGCAATGGTTCGACACCCTGCAAGACACATCCATCATCCCCGATAATTCCATCCTGCGAGAATTTATCGGCGGTTCCATTTTGCGGGATTACACGCCGTGAGCGGGGTAGCAATCAGCGGTCAGCGGTCAGTTTTTAGTTCAAGGTTCAAGGTTTTTGGTTTCTGGTTCAAGGTGTCAGGGTGGCAAGGTTGCAGGGTGGCAGGGTAGCAGGGGCAAAAATGTAGGGGTGGCTCGCGAGCCGCCCCTACAGGTTTTGGTGTATAATTACAAACAAAAATCTGTGAAAATCCGCATAATCCGTACAATCTGCGTTCTATTTTTCAATATGAGTTCGGGATAAGCGAGACGATGTTCAATTGAAGTAAAAATAGTCCACAGATAGACACAGAT
>JALVZI010000072.1:3604-4842 GCA_027022125.1 Anaerolineae bacterium
TGTATGAACTGGTTGAAACTTTTTGTGTAACTGCATTTAAGCCACGAATTTTCACAAATTTCACGGATTTTTAATGTCATTCCGGAATTTCCCGAAGGGAAATATCCGGAATCCATAGCGAAACATCGTGGATTCCCGCTTTCGCGGGAATGACATCATAAAAATTACCGATGATTTTTGTAATTTTGACACACTTTTCAAAAGTTTCATTTAGTTCATTTTCTCTGTGAAAATCTGTATCCATCTGTGTGAATCTGTGGACTGAAAACTTTATCCTGAATTGAGGTTTTCAATGAATCAATCCCGCTTCGGAGGGGGGCCAATACGACAGCCACGCTTTGCCGATGATATGATTGTATGACACGGGTCCAAACGCTCGCGAATCGTTTGAGGCGTTGCGATTGTCGCCCATCACGAACACGTGCTCCGGCGGCACGGTTGTGGGACCGTACCGTCCCAGTGTGGGACGCGCCAAATATGGCTCATCGAGCGGCTTGCCGTTGATATACACTTTGCCATCGCGCACTTCCACTGTTTCACCGGGCAAACCGATGACCCGTTTGATGAGCAATTCTTTTGCATCATCACGCACTTTCAGCACGATAATGTCATCTCGCTGCGGGGGGTGCAGTTTATATGTCACCTTTTCGACAATCAGCCGTTCATTGGTGTGCAGATTTGGTTCCATACTCTGCCCGTAAACACGTGTTGCCTGCGCCAAAAACAGATTTATCAGCAGGGCGATGATGATGGCGGGAATGATGGTTTCCAGCGTTTCTTTTATCGCGCCACCAATTTGCGCCCACGCCGACCGCTTCGGCGGCGTTTCCATCCCCGACAATTCTTCGGCAAACGGCGGCAACGGATGCTCGTCGCTCTCACGCAGCGGGGGCGGCGCCGAAGGGCGGTCGGAGTTATCGTGCGGTTCAAAATCGTGGTCAGTCGTCATTTTGTTTTCCGTAAATACAGTCCACAGATTAACACAGATTTTTTATTTTGAACTGGTTGAAACTTTTTGTGTGACTGAATTTCAGCCACGAATTTCCACAAATTTCACGGATTTTTAATGTCATTCCGGAATTTCCCGCAGGGAAATATCCGGAATCCATAGCGAAACACCGTGGATTCCCGCTTTCGCGGGAATGACATTATAAAAATTGCCGATGATTTTTGTAATTTCGACACACTTTTCAAAAGTTTCATTTAGTTTTTTTTCTGTGAAAATCTGCGTTCATCTG
>JALVZI010000073.1 GCA_027022125.1 Anaerolineae bacterium
CGATTCTTGTGGATAAAACCGTCGGCATCGAACAACTGAAACTTGAAGAAATTCCCGTCCCCCAACCGGCGGAAAATGAAATTCTGGTGAAAATTCACGCCGCCGGCGTCAATTTTATCGACATTTACCACCGCACCGGACTGTACCCGCTGCCACTGCCATTCGTGCCCGGATTGGAAGCGGCGGGGACAGTCGAATCGGTGGGGGCGGGCGTCGGCGATTTTTCGGTGGGGGATAGGGTTGCGTATAGCACTCAACTCGGCGCGTATGCCGAATATGCGGTCGTTCCGGCGGAAAAAGTGGTCTCTGTGCCGGATGGTGTTTCGCTGACCGATGCCGCGGCGGTGATGTTGCAGGGTATGACCGCGCACTATCTGACGCACAGCACATATCCGCTGCAAGCGGGCGAAACCGCACTGATTCACGCGGCGGCGGGCGGTGTGGGACTGCTGCTGGTGCAACTGGCGAAAAGAATCGGCGCGACGGTGATTGGCACGGTTTCCTCCGCCGAAAAAGCGGCGCTGGCAAAAAATGCCGGTGCAGACCATATCATCCGCTATACCCAAACCGATTTTGAAACCGAAACGATGCGGCTCACCGGCGGACGCGGCGTGGATGTGGTGTATGATTCGGTGGGGCAGGCAACATTCGACAAAAGCCTGAACGTGCTCCGCTCGCGGGGATATATGGTGCTGTTCGGGCAGTCGAGTGGTCCCGTGCCGCCCTTCGATTTGGGCGAATTGAATCGGAAGGGGTCGTTGTTCATCACTCGTCCCAGTCTGTTCCACTATATCGCCGAGCGGAAAGATTTGCTGTGGCGCGCGGGCGATTTATTCAACTGGCTGAATGAGGGTTCGCTGAAATTGCGAATTGACCGTACCCTGCCGCTGGCAGATGCCGCCGAAGCGCACCGGATGCTCGCCGCGCGGGAAACCGCCGGAAAATTGCTGCTATTGCCGCACGAGTAGAGTTTTGAAAATAAAACACAGATACCACAGATTGGACGGATGAACACAGATAATGATTCAGCGCGCAGTGGTATTCTGCCGATTTTCACCCTTCGATACGCCCTGCGGGCTACTCAGGATGAAATCGGCAGGGAAAAACACATCCTGAGTAGCGATTCGCGCAGCGAAGCGCATATCGAAGGGTGTGTTTTTCCGTTCTTCCTGAATAATTACGAACACAGATGAGAATCAGTGAAAATCCGTGTAATCTGTGCAATCTGTGTTCTATCTGTTTTCAAGTTCGTCCGGTATATTCAATTACCCCAGCGATAGAAAAAGCGGAACCAGAAACGGCACCAAAACCGTCAGCACGATGCCGCTGAAAAAGGCGATGATAGCGTAATCTTTACCGCTGAAACGGGCGATGACCGGCAGGGTGGTATCCATCGCTGTGGCGCCCCCGGCGGCAATCGGCGCGAGTTTGCCCAAAAACCGCGCCAACAGTGATGCGAACAGCAGCGTGAAAATTTCGCGGCTTAAATTTGCCAGCAGCGCAATGACCCCCAGCGCATCCCCTTTTATTTGGGTGATGATGATGCTCGATAAACTGTAATACCCAAATCCCGCGCCAATGGCGAATCCATCGCCCCATGAAACGTTGGCGAAAAACGGCGAAACCATCGCCGCCCCCAGCAGCGACCCCAGCGCAATCGAAACGGGAACCAGCACGATTTTCAAATTCAGTTTTTTGATGGTCAACCATGCCGACGGGTTGCTGCCGATGTCAATTCCCACCAGAAAAAGCAAGCCGTACAGCGCATATAGAATCATATCCACCCGCGCCAGAAAATCTGAGAGCAGGTGTTGTGTGCCGAGCAAAACGCCGGCGATGAAAACCAAAATAATGATGAGACTATTTTTCATGGATGCCTCGGAAAAAGAGCAGATACACCGCACCTGAAAGTAGGATACTGCCGAAAATGCTGCCGAAACTGAAAACCAGTGCCTGCCATCCCAGCGTACCGAGCATTGACATAACGGCTCGGTTATCGCCCACCGAAACGCCCAAAAAGAAAATTAAAACGATAACCGCCAGTGTGGTCGTTTTGGTGGCGATGAGCAGTAGATTCTCTTTTCGGCGAAAAAGAAAACCGACGAAAACGCCGGCAACCAAAAATAAAAATATATACCACATAGAATGCTCCGACGAATTGATTTATGCCAATGCATCAGCGATGGCAACCGCCAGTTGGCTGATGTTGAGCGGTTTTTGCAGCCATCCCAAAAAACCTTTTGCCAGATAACTCTTTTCTCCGCCTTCCAGCGGATACCCCGACAAAGCCAGAATTTTTAAATTTGGGTCTCGTTCTTTTAACTGTTTCGCCAGCGCGATACCGCCCAAGCGGGGCATCGTTATATCGGTGAGCACCAGCGCGATTTCCTGCTGTGATTTATCAAACTCGGCGAGCGCTTCATACCCGTCTTTGGCTGTCAGCACGGAATACCCTAAATGTTTGAGCATCGCTTTGCCCACCGACAATACCGCCAACTCATCTTCCACCAGCAAAATGGTTTCTCCGTGTCCCTGTGGCAGCAATTCGCTTTTTTCCGGCGAAACCTGCGCCGTTATGTCCGATTCGTCCATGGGGAAATAAAGGTGGATGGTTGTTCCTGTTGCCACCTTACTTTCTGCGGTGATGTACCCCCCGTGCTGTTTCATAATGCCGTAAGCCTGCGAAAGCCCCAGCCCGGTACCTTTGCCCACATCTTTTGTGGTGAAAAACGGCTCGAAAATGTGTTGCAGTAAATTTTCATCTATCCCTTCGCCGGTATCGGTGATGGCGAGATGCAGCCATTTTCCCGGTGGCATCAGATGAAATGGCGGCGTGTCATCGGGTAACAGGTTCAGCTGCGAAAGTTTGAACGACAGTGTGCCCCCGCCGGGCATCGCGTCTCTGGCGTTGATGGCTAAATTGGTAAAAACCTGCTGAATCTGCGCGGCATCAATGTTTATCACGACAGATGCCAGCGAATCGTCAATTTCTTCTGTGATGGTGATATTTTCAGGAATGAGACGGCGCAAAAGTTTGATGGTATCATTTAAATACGATGCGATACCGATGGGTTTTTTTCGGCTGACCGATTGACGGCTGAAATCCAGTATCTGCCCAATCAGTTGCGCGCCTTTTTGTCCCTGAGCCACAATGTTGTTTAAAAGCGGTTTGCTCGATGGGGGGATGCCCGGTTGGCGGTTAATCAGGTCGGCGAAACCAATCATGCTGGTTAAAATATTGTTAAAATCGTGAGCGATGCCTGCCGCCATTTGCCCCAACGCCGCCAACCGTTCTTGTTGGTAGATGCGCTGCTGCATGGCGTGCTCGTTGGTCACATCGCGGAAAACCAGCACCCACCCTTCGATGCCGCTTGCAGATTGGATGGGATGCACGGTGGCGGAAAAAATGGCAGCCGAATCATCAACGGCGGTCAACTCGTGCCATTCTTCGGTAGCTTCAAGCAGTATGGAAAACGGGGTGTCGCCCAGTTTGGTGATGGGTTCGGATAGCGGGGAGTCGCTCAGTGCGGGCAGCAGACGGTCGGCGGTGGGATTGGTGAGTTTTATGCGGCAATCTTTATCCAGCAGAACAATCCCCTGCGAAACCGAATCTAAAATTTGCTGCACCAGCCGCGCCTGCCGCCGACTCTCTTCAAAGAGCGCGGCGTTTTTTATTGCCACCGCGGCTTGCCCGGCGAAGGCTGCCAGCCGTGCCGCATCATCCATTTGGTAAAAATTGGCTTCGGCTTTATCCAGCGAAAAAAAGGCGACAACCTCTCCCTGCACAATGATGGGCGCGCCCGCCCACGAGCGGATGGCGGTTTTGGGACGGACATGAACCCAGTTCGGGTCGCGGCTGGTATCGGGGATGATGAGCGGGCGTTTGGTTTTTAACATGGTGCGCAGGTTGGGGGTTTGCCGCACATCAAAGGTTAAACCCTGAATTTCTTCCAGAGAAATTTCGCCGAAAGAATCATATCCGCGTGCCTGATGGATGCGGGCGATGTTGTTTTCCACCACCATCACGTTTGCGGCATCATATGGAACCACCCGCGCAATCTGAGTCAGCAGGGCATCAATGATGGTATCCAAATCGAGTGTGCTGCTGAAGGCGGTACCGGCATCCCGCAGGGCTTCTGCCAGTTCTCGCTGGCGGCGTTCAGCATCCAGCACGCGGCTATATTCGGCTTGAAGTTGTTTGTAACTTTGAATATTTGTGCCGACCACCGAAACCGCCACAATTTCGCCATCTTTTTCTATGGGCGAAACGCGCGTGGCGTACCAGACACCATCGGCATCCTGATGCTCATACGATGCGGTCTTGCCGGTTTTCAGCACAAATTGAAGGGCGTTTGAAAGTTTTTCGCGGTGGTCGGGGGTGGTGATAAAATCGAAAATCGACTTTCCCACCACAGATTCCGGCGTTTCGCCGGGCGGCGTTTCGTTGGAAATGAGGATGTTTCCGTCGCAGTCCAAAGCCAGCAAAACATCGGGCGCGTGTTCAATTGCAAGCCGGTAGCGTTCGGTGGCATTGTTGGCGGCGATGGCGTTCCGTTTTTCAGCCGCCAGTGCGGCTTCCAATGCAACCACTCGCTTGCGCAAAACCTCTATTTCATCCGAAGAATTCGAGGGCGGAACATTTTTTTTTGCCATAAAAGAATGTGTTTACCTGCCGCTTGTATTTTGCTTTGTTGATAGTATAATCCAAAGCAAGAGTACCTGCAACCAATTATCCGAACATGAGGAAAGATATGCGTGCGCTCAAACAACTTCTGTTGGTACTGGCAGTGGCAATTGTGCTGACGGTCTCTGCCTGTGCCGCCGATACCACCC
>JALVZI010000074.1 GCA_027022125.1 Anaerolineae bacterium
CAGGGGGAGGGGGTAAATCTTTTGTGACTCGGCATCAAATGCCTGTCAAATCTCACACTGCGTAACATAAGTTTTTAATACAGAATCGCCGTCAATATGCTAAAATATCTCGAGCAGCCGGACAGAAACAACTATCAAACGCTGGTGGAGCAATACAAAGAAAAAATTGCCCATCTGGAATACCGTATTGCGTATTTGGAACGCATTGCCAAAATCAGCCAAACGCTCAATTCCACGCTGGATTTGGATATGCTGTTGCGAAGTATCACGCAGGTGGCAACAGAGTTAACCAACACCGAAGCGTGTTCTATTTTGCTGTATGATAATGACACCGGCGAACTGAAATTCATCCCGGCGACAGCCTCTACCGTGGCGGAAAAACTGACGGGTATACCGGTTCCCATTGATGACAGCATTGCCGGATGGGTATTCAAAAAAGGACGCCCGATGCTCATCCGCGATGTGACTGCCGACCCGCGCTGGAACAAACAAGTAGATGAAGTGAGCAAGTTTCGCACACGCTCTATTTTGGGTGTGCCACTGAAAATCAAGCAGCAGACTATCGGTGTGTTGGAGTTGCTGAACAAGCAAGATGAGCTAGGTTTTACCCAAGATGACATTCAAATTGCCACCACGTTGGCATCGCAGGTGGCAGTGGCTATTGAAAATGCGCGTTTGTGGCGCGACCTGCAAAAAGCGTATGAAGAGTTGTCGGAACTTGACCGTTTGAAAAGCGATTTTGTCAATTTGGCATCGCATGAGTTGCGCACCCCGCTGGCAGTGATATTGGGATATGCTTCGTTTTTGCGGGATGAAGTGAGCGGGCAGGCGAGCCAACAATTGGAGATAGTGCTCAGCAGTGCTATAAAATTACGCAATTTGATTGATGATATGACCAATCTGCGCCACATCAAAACGCGCCAAATTGAATTGAGTGTCGAGATATTCTCGATGCGTGAATTGGTGCAAGATGTTTTGGCGGAATTCAAATCGCTGATGCGCGCCAAATCGCTGCGGCTGAAAACCGCGTTCCTCAATGGGGATGACCCAGTAAAAATTGAAGCCGACCGTCAAAAAATATATCTTGTAATTGCCAATTTAATATCAAATGCGATAAAATTCACGCCTGAAAACGGTGCGATATTTGTCGGGTTGGCACGCAAGGGGCAGCAAATTACCATTCGCGTCGCCGATACCGGCATCGGCATTGATGAACAACAGCAAAACAAGATATTTGAGGACTTTTATCAAATAGAACCGTCTATGACCCGCCGTTTTGAAGGGCTGGGGATTGGATTATCAATTGTAAAAGGTATGGTAGAAATTCATCACGGACATATAACTGTGGAAAGCGTACCGGGCAAAGGTAGTCAGTTTACAGTAACTTTGCCCATTTCAATAGAGTTATAATGTTGCCTGAATTCTGCCCGACAAACCGGAACTCGGAGCATTCATGCCTGATGTGATTTTATTGGGCGACATCAACATAGACGTAAGCGCGGCTATTCCGGCATATCCTTCCCGAGGGGGAGAAGGTGTTGCCACGTCGGTGGAGTATCACACCGGCGGTTCGGTGGTAACCACGTCGCTGGCACTGGCGAATATCGGTGCTGATGTGGGTGTTATCGGGCGCATCGGCAATGATGCACTGGCACAGCAGGTCATCACCGATTTGGAAAAAATAGGTGTTGACAAAAGCCAAATTCAGATTGATGAAGTGGTGAGCACCGGCTTGATTTACATTGTGGTAAACCCCGATGGCGAACGCACAATGTTCTCTTCGCGCGGGGCGAATGTGTTTACGGTGCCGCAATCAAGTTGGGTGACTTACTTTTCTTCGGCGCGATGGTATCATTTTTCCGGTTATGCACTGATGGCACAACCCCAGCACGATGCCGCTGTGCATGCGCTGGAGTTGGCGCGGCAAAACTACTGCCGGGTCAGCCTTGACCCCAACCCGGAACCGGCAATGCGCTATGGCAAACGGCTGAGATCGCTATTACCAAAAATTGATGTTTTTTTGCCCAACGAGCAAGAGTTGATGATGCTCACCGGAATGACTTCGTTTAATGGTGCGTTGGCAACCATTTTGGGTTTGGGCGCAAAAGCGGTGGTGGTCAAACGTGGGGCAAGGGGTTGTACGGTGGTACACAGTGATGACCGGTATGACATTCCCGCATTTGAAATACACGTGCGCGATACCACCGGCGCCGGAGATAGTTTCAATGCGGGGGTATTGCTGGCTCGCACGGTGGGGCTCGATTGGGCGGCTGCCGGCGTGCTGGGCAACGCGCTGGGGGCTATTGCCAGTTCAGTGCAGGGCAGTGGCGCGGCACAGGTCAGCCCCAACGCCGCCATCGAGCTGATTGAAGCCAGCATGTTCAAGCCGGAATGGAAAGACTGGCACTGGGCAATCGAGCAGGTTTTGGCATATTTAGCCGAAACTCAAGCGCTATAACTCATCACAATCCAATTGACACAAACCGCCATCAGTGCTATAATCTGCCCTGCATTTGATGGTGTCCTCGTAGCTCAACGGATAGAGCACTTGGTTGCGGACCAAGAGGTTAGAGGTTCGAGTCCTCTCGAGGACGCCACTTTTTTAACAACAGCATAATTAAGGCGAACCGTCGCTGCCGGATGAATTCCGGTAGAGGAACTTCCCGACTCTCCGCCGAATTTTTCGGCACAGTTGCCTCATGAAACAGTAAGTGAGGGCACTGCCGCAACAGCGCGCAGTGACTACAACCGCAACAGAGAGCAGACCCGCCGGTGACACACCACCGGTGAGGGGTGAAAGGGTAGGGTAAGAGCCTACCAGCGGGCACAGCAATGTGTTCGGCTGGGCGAGTGTGCAACCGAGAGCAAGGTGAGTGGGCTGGGCTGCCGTATGGATGTTCAGTCTCATCGCAGCGAAACGGGCGAGGTCGGGTAACGCCCGGCAAGCCACAATTCGCCACCCGTATGGGTGAGATAGATGACGGTTTTAAACAGAATCGGGGGTATAGCCTTAATTATGATGTTATATTGGTGCGGGGTGGAGCAGAGGTAGCTCGCCAGGCTCATAACCTGGAGGTCAGAGGTTCGAATCCTCTCCCCGCTACCTGTCTCGAAGGGGTGTAGCTCAATTGGCAGAGCGTCGGTCTCCAAAACCGAAGGTTGCGGGTTCAATTCCTGCCGCCCCTGCCACAAACGGATGACAATCGTCATCCGTTTTTTTTGGTAACTGTTCAGGGAGACGGGAAAAACGCCCTTCGATACGCGGTTCGCGCAGTGAATTGCTACTCAGGATGCGTTTTTCCCTGCCGATTTCATCCTGAGTAGCCCGCAGGGCGTATCGAAGGGTGAAATCGGCAGAATACCACCATACCGCTGTACAGTTACTTTTCTTTTGCGCTCACGCCGATTGGAAACGCAATAACCGCAGGGCGTTCACGGCGACCACCAGCGTGCTCCCTTCGTGCAGCGCGACTGTGCCACTGAGCGGCACAATTCCCAATACCGAAGTGACAATCAGCACGCCGATAATGCCCAGCGACAGCGCCAAATTCTGTTTGATGACGGCGCGGCTGGCGCGGCTCAACCCCACAGCGAAGGGCAATGCCCGCAAGTCGTCCGCCATCAGTGCTACATCGGCGGTTTCCAGCGCGACGGCAGTTCCCGCGCCGCCCATCGCAATGCCGACTGTCGCCGTCGCCAGCGCGGGCGCATCGTTCACCCCGTCGCCCACCATTGCCACCGCCGACCCCTCCGCTTGCAGCGCTTTGATGGCGTCCAATTTCTGTTCGGGCAGCAATTCGGCGCGAAAATCGGTGACGCCCGTTTGTTGCGCAATTCGCTGCGCCACCGTTCGATTGTCGCCGGTGAGCATAACCAGTTTTTTAATGCCGAGTCGTCGCAATTTTGCCAGCGTCGGCGCGATATTCGGGCGGAGCGCATCGGCGAGCGCCAGCACTCCCAGCAAATCATCCCCATAACCGACCACCATCGTGGTCTTGCCGTCGGCTTCCAACTGCGCCACCGTCTTTCGGGCGGCATCCACCATTTCGGATTTCCCTGCATTCTCAAACAATTTCAGCGACCCGACCCATACCGGCGACCCGTCCACCGTGCTTTTCACCCCGCGCCCGGCGATATTTTCCAGTCCCACCGCCACCGGCAGCGACAGATTTTTTTCGGCGGCGGCATCTACCACCGCTTGTGCCAGTGGGTGGTTCGACTGCTGTTCCACTGCGGCGGCGATTTTCAGCACAGTGTCGGCAGTGTTGCCGTTCAACGGAATAATGTCGGTCACCGTGAATTTCCCCTGTGTCAGCGTGCCGGTTTTGTCGAACGCCATCACATTGAGCGCGCCCAGTTGTTCCAAATACACCCCCCCTTTTATCAGCACGCCGTTGCGAGCGGCTTGTGCAATACCCGCCAGCACTGCTGCCGGTGTGCCAATCGCCAGCGCACACGGCGACGCGGCAACCAGCAGCAGCATGGCACGGTAAAAACTTTGCTCAAACGGCATCCACCCGACCAGCGGTGGCACGATTGCCACCCCCGCCACAAAAATCAGCACGGCGGGCACAAAAATTTTGGTGAACCGTTGCGTGAATTGCTGGGTGGGACTTTGCTGGCTTTGCGCCTCGGTGACCATTTTCATCACCCGACTGAGCGTGTTATCGGCGGCGCGGGTGGTTGCTCGAATTTCCAGCGCGGCATTTTGGTTGACGGTTCCCGCAAAAACATCATCGCCCGCGCTTTTTTCCACCGGCATACTTTCGCCGGTGATGGGGCTTTGGTCAACCGCGCTTTCGCCGCGCGCCACCGTACCGTCCACCGG
>JALVZI010000075.1 GCA_027022125.1 Anaerolineae bacterium
AGCCATTTTCGGCAATATGGCGGGCGGCGGTATGGGCGGACAGACTCGCCGCAGCCAATCATTTGCCCGGCGCGGGCGAGACATCACCCGCGATGTGGAAATCACGCTGGAAGAGGCGTATCACGGCACAACCCGCATTTTGCGCACCGCCAACAACCGCCGGTTGGAAGTAAAAATTCCCGCCGGGGCGAAAAACGGCACCAAAGTGCGCATCAAAGGCGAAGGCGCACCCGGTTCGGGTGGTGCGCCGAACGGCGACCTTTTTCTGCGGGTGAATATCGCCAAACACCCGTCGCTGGAAATTGACGGGGAAGACCTGCGCACCACCGTGGATGTGGATTTGTACACTGCCATTCTCGGCGGCACGGTGGAAATTCCCACCCCAAAAGGAAAACTGAAACTCAAAATTCCGCGCGAAACGCAAAACGGCAAAACCTTCCGCCTGCGCAATCAGGGGATGCCCAAACTGAACAACCCAAAATCGTTCGGCAACTTATATGTCACGGTGAGTGTGCGGCTGCCGCAGAACCTCAGCCGAGAAGAAATTGCGCTGTTTGAAGAATTGCGCGACCTGCGTGAGGGGCGTGTATGAGCAAATTTGCGCTCATTTTCGGCGCGGCATTCGCCTTTTTGGGTGTTGCCGCGGGTGCGTTCGGCGCGCACGGATTGCAACCGTATTTCGCCCAACATCCGGCGCTGGCAGAAATCTACCGCACAGCAACCCAGTACCAAATATATCACGCGCTCGGGTTGCTGCTCGTCGGTCTGCTTGCCGAAAAACTACCCGGCACACTGACCGCCGTCGCCGGGTACGCTTTTTTCGGCGGCATTCTGCTTTTTTCCGGCAGTCTGTATGCGCTGGTATTTACCCAAATCCGCATTTTCGGCGCGATTACCCCTTTGGGGGGTGTCGCGTTTTTGGTGGGATGGGCAAGTCTGTTCATCGCCGCCGCAAAAATGAAATAACCCATTCCACAACGAGGTGAAAATTATGACCGTTCCCATCAACTGGGATTTAGATTCCATTTTTCCCGGCGGCAGCGAGTCAGCGGAGTTCGCCGCTTTTGTGGCACAACTGACCGCCGACATCGCCGCCGCGAAAGCCCAACCCGCGCTACCCGCCCTTTCCCCAAAAACACAATCGCAGTGGACAGACGCCATCAACCAACTGTACAATTTGTCGGAGCGGCTGTTTCACGCCGGGTCATTCACCGGATGTCTCGTTGCGCAAGATGTGAATGACGACAAAGCCCGCCTGCTCGACGGCGAATTGGACAGCCTGCACGCCCGGTTGGAAACGCTGTGGACGCGCTTCGCCGCTGATGCCGCCAACCAACCCGATGCGGCGTGGGATGCGCTGCTCGCCACCGATGCGCTGCGTCCGGTTGCTTTCGATTTGAACGAACACCGCACGCAGGCAAAAGAGAAACTTCCCGCAGAAGTTGAGGCATTGATTGCCGAATTGGCAGCAGATGGCTATCACGCCTGGGACCAACTGTATAATGTGGTTTCCGGCAGCAAACAGGTGGAATTTGAGGAAGCCGGTGAAAAGAAAACGATGTCGCTGGGGCAGTTGCAGAGCAAATACAACGATGCGCCCGACCGCGACGTGCGTCGGCGGGCGTTTGCGCTGTTTGAAAAAACGTGGGCAGAACTCGCGCCGGTCATTTCGATGGCGCTCAACTATCAAGCCGGTTTTCGGCTGACAACATACAACCATCGCGGCTGGGATTCGGTGCTGAAAGAGCCGCTGTTCGACAACCGGATGCGGCGCGAAACGCTCGACACGATGTGGGGTGTCATTGCCCAAAAAAGCGACCGTCTGCTCGATTATTTTGATGCCAAAGCGAAAGTGCTCGGTCTCGACCGGCTGACATGGTTCGATGTGAATGCGCCCATCGGCAATTTGAAGAGCGATTTTTCGTTTGAAGAAGCCGCCGATTTTGTGGTGGAAAATCTGGCACGGGTGAATCCGGATATCGCCAATTTCTGCCGGATGGCAATCGACAGCGGCTGGGTGGAGTCGGAAAATCGCCCCGGCAAGCGGGCGGGCGCATTTTGCACGCGACTGCCGCTGAAACACGAAACGCGCGTGTTTATGACCTTTAGCGGCAGTTATAATGGACTTTCCACACTGGCGCACGAACTGGGGCATGGCTATCACGGATATGTGCTGCGCGATATGCCGTTCGGGGCGCAGCGCTACACGATGAGCGTCGCCGAAACGGCGAGCACGTTTAACGAGTTGGTGGTCACGGACGCCTATCTGAACCAAAGCAGCGATGACGGCGAGCGGCTCGGTCTGCTGGACAGAAAACTGGGCGATGCCACCGCGTTTCTGATGAACATTCGCGCCCGGTTCGATTTTGAGCGCGAGTTTTTCGCCCGACGCGCCAACGGGCAACTCAGTGTGGATGACCTGTCGGCGCTGATGGTGGACGCGCAGAAAACGGCGTATCACGATGGGCTGTCGCAGTACCACCCCCTTTTCTGGGCGAGCAAACTTCATTTTTACATCACCCGCGCGCCGTTTTACAATTTCCCATACACTTTCGGCTTTTTATTCAGCCATGGTATTTACGCGATGGCACAAGAGGCGGGCGCGGGCTTTAAAGACCGCTATATCGCTCTGCTGCGCGATACCGGCTCGATGGATACCGAAACGCTGGCAAAAACCCATCTCGGCGTGGATTTGACCAAACCCGCATTTTGGGAAACGGCGGTGGATGAAGTGCTGGCGGCTGTGGATGCGTTTGTCGCGCTGGCAAAGAAAAATTCAATTTGAACTTGTTGAAACTTTTTGTGTGACTGAATTTCAGCCACGAATTTCACAAATTTCACGGATTCTAAATGTCATTCCAGAACTTCCTGCAGGGAAATATCCGGAATCCATAGCAAAACATAGTGGATTCCCGCTTTCGCACCCGCAGAGCACAGGCGGGAATGACATTTAAAAAATTGCCGATGGTTTCTGTAATTTTGGTATACTTTTCAAAAGTTTCATTTAGTTCCAAGTTTCATAAAAAACCCCAATGATTTTTTGTAATTTTGGAACACCTTTCAAAAGTTTCATTTAGGTTTCCTTGACATTTCAGATCTGGGGGAAAACGCCCTTCGATACGTGGTTTGCGGCGCAAATTGCGTATCGAAGGGCGTTTTCTCATACCAATTCTTCACTTTGAGCAGTCTGCAAGGCGTATTGAAGGGTGAAAATCGGCAAACGTCAACAGAACCTGGTGCGTACCTGCACTCTTCACCTTCCATGCCGTAACTTTTCGTAAGAAATTTCGTCTGTGCTATAAGATTTAAACATTATTTAAGGTTCCCATAAAACATGCTTAACCATTGTTCAGCCCGTTTTTGATATACTTGGGCTATCATTTTTGAAAGGAGATGTTTATGAAAAGAGCAACCAAATTGATTTGGGTCGGCGGATTGACCGCTTTTTTATTGACCACCATCGTGGGTATCGGCGTGTGGGTAATTGCCCGAAGCGGACAGCAGAATACCCCGGCATCCGCCGAAACCGCTATCCCGGTCAGTATCTCAACCGTGCCGGACAGTGCCAATGCCGCCGACCAGACTTTAGCATACCGCCAGCGAGTCATCGAGTTGCAAACCGCAATTCAATCACGGCAGGCAGAGTATCAAACAGAAATTCAGAAAGCCAACGAGCAGTTAACCGTGTTGGCAACCGCTGTGGCACAGCGAGAGGAAAATCTAGCAGCACTGAATACCCAACTGCAAAATCTGCAAACTGCGCTGGCAGAGCGTCAACTGACATACCAAACGCAATTGAGCCAAACGCAAACCGCGCTGGCAGAACGTCAATCACAACTTGAACTTCAAATACAAGAAGCCCAATCTGCGCTGGCAACTGCCAATGCGCAATTGGGACGCTGAAAGGAGCATTTATTATGAAACAGGGTTCTTCATTAGTTATATCTGGCATTTTAACAACGATGGTCATCGCCGCCATTTTGGGCATCAGTCTTTTAAGTCGGGTGATGGCGCAGGGCGGAGCATTACCATCCACACAAAATTCGCCCGTTCTTCCGACGGTTACGCCCGAAGCAGCCGCAGATGCCGGCGATACACCGAGCGGCACTAATATGGAGCAGCAATATCTGACCCAAATTGATGACCTGCGCAATACACTGCAAACGCTCGATGCCGATTACGGCGCGCAATTGCAATCGCTGCAATCTCAACTGGCAGAGGCAAAAGCCACCGTCACCGCACTCGATGAAAAAACTACTGCCGTTAATGACGATATTGCTGCTACCCAACTAGCCATCCAAACCGCTGATGAAGCATATCAAACCAGTTTGGATGCGATGATGACCGATGCCCAACAGCGGGAAATGAGCCTCCGCGCCCAGATTGAAACGATGTACGCCCAGTTGCAAACCGCTTACGATGAAATTGCAGCGCGTCAAGCCGCCTCTGCCGCCCCCGCACCGAACATCAGCAGTAATAATGGCAACAACAATCGGCACGAGCGCGAAAATGATGACGACGACGATGATGACGATGATGAAAACGAACATGGAGAGAAAGAACACGATGACGACTAAACGACACACAACAAAATTCAGCGGGTCGGCAAAGTTTATCATTGGGTTGGCAAGCGTGGGCACGCTGCTCGGCGGCTGGGGTGCTATTGGGCGGCAAAGCGCGGCAGAGAATGCGATTGCTTCTCCCCCCGCCCCCACTCCGACCCACCACCCGCACCACCCTGCCAACCACACCGGCTCCCCCCCCACCCCACCATCTTCACC
>JALVZI010000076.1 GCA_027022125.1 Anaerolineae bacterium
TTTCTTTTTTGCATCGAATTTTCACAAATTTCACAGATTTTATGCTTAAATTTGAGAAATTCGCGTTAATTTGATGTGGAAATCCGATCAAACAAAAAGTTTCAACAAGTTTAATATCTCCCTGCGGAAATTTCCGGAATGACATTTAAAATCCGTGAAATTTGTGAAAATGCGTGACTGAATTTCAAACGCACAGAAAATTTCAATAAGTTCTGTATCTACTTTCAATGAAACAACTCTCCCCACCGATACGCTTTTTCATAGTATTGCTGGCGGCAAACGCCGCCCTGCTGCTCCCCCCACTGAACTCCGCTGCCGCCATCGCGCTGACGCTGGTTTTGCCCGGCTGGGGATGGGCGCTGTGGCTTTTTCCGCGCCAAAATTGGCTGGCGCGGGGCACGCTAACGCTGGCATTGAGTTATGCCATCGCCGCGCTGGGAACACTGGCGCTGCAATATCTGCCCGGCGGTATCGCCGAATGGCAGATGCTGACACTGCTGAACGCCGCCGCCATCGCGCCCTTTCTCCATCCCCAAACCCGCCGCGCCGAAATTCATCTGCCCGCGTTTCGAGTCACCGCCACTGCCGCCGGATTTGCCACCGTGCTGCTGCTCGCCATCGGGCTGCGAGTGGCGGATTTGGGGTACAGTGAATTTCAGGGTGACGAATCACTGGCGATGATTTCAGCCGCCGAAACCATTCGCGGGCACGCCGACGCTCTTTTTCTGCGCGGCAAAGGTCCCGGCGAAATTTTGCTCCCCGCCGCCGTGTGGATGCTGACCGGCACCATCACCGAAGGTCTCGCCCGCGTGCCTTTCGCACTGGCGGGCATTATGGCGCTCCTCTCGTTCTATCTGCTGGCGAAAGACCTTTTCTCGGCGCGCGCCGCGCGGTATGCCACCGCCATTCTCGCCGCCGGCGGCTTTATGGTCGGTTTCAGCCGTATTGTGCAGTACCAAACCATCGTTATTTGGATGAGCATTTTGGCGCTGTGGGCATTTTGGCGCTGGCACAAAACCGACCGCGTGCGCTGGGCGGCGCTCTCCGGTCTTTTTTTGGGGATAGGTTTGCTGGCGCATTATGACGCCGTGCTGGTGACGCCCGCCATCGGCTGGATATGGCTGGTTTCAGCGCGAAAATCCCCGAAACGACACATTATCGGCGCGGGTGTGTGGGGGGCGATGGCTGTCGCTGCCGCCGGACTTTTTTACCTGCCATACCTGCTCGACCCGCAAATTGCCCGCACCGGCGATTATGTCGGCGGGCGAATCGGCGCGGGGCTGAAAAATCACCTTTTCGATTTTCTGCATTTTTACGCATTTTACAGTTCTTTTTATTATGTGCTGATTGCCGGATTGCTGCTGACGGCGTTTCTCGGCTGGGTGCTCTTCCGGCTGAAAGAGGGCAAATGGTGGGCGATTTTCGGGGTGGCAACCTTGCTGATGCTCGCCATTACCCCCGACTGGCTCGGCGAATGGACTTTCGCGCCGTTTGCCGCCATTTTCGCGCTGGCATTCGTTTCCCCCGCGCTGGATACCCCCAAACGCGCCGCGCTGGCGTGGTTCGCCGTCCCCTTTTTGGGATACAATTTCGCGGTGGCAACCCCGCTGACCCACATTTACACGGTTTTGCCCGCGTGGGCGCTGCTGGCGGGTTGGATGGCGGGGCGATTCGCGCCGAAAATTCGCACGCAGTGGGTGGTGAACACCGCGCTGGTGCTGCTGTCATCGCTGTATCTGTGGAATGCGTTTGTGCGGCACGATGTGGAATTTTTGCAAGATTATCCCGCCGGAAATTTGAGCATTTTTTGGACACCATACCCCGACCCGCCGCAGACCGGCTTTTTCGGGTTTGCCCATCGCACCGGATGGAAGGCGGTCGGCGCGCTGGTGGCAGATGGCACACTGGCGGGTGACTATCGCAGCAATGAAGAACCGGATGTGACCGCATGGTACACCCGGCACGCGCCCCGCGCCTGCGACCCCGGCGCAGAATTCTTTTTCGCCGCGGATGATGTGATTGATGCCGCCGACCCCATTCCCGCCGACGGCTATACCGCCATCGCCGATGCGACAGCAGCCAACGGCAAATCGCTGACAATTTTGCAGCGCACGCCCGCCACGCTGACACTCGGTGCGGTGGATGCGGACGCGCTGGCGCGGCAATTTGACCGCAGCGCAGTTCCCGCCGTGTTTGCCCGCGAATCGCACCCACAGTTCCCCACCGACATCAATTTCGGCGGGAAAATTCGACTGGTCGGCTATTCACTCGATGCACGGCGAGCCTACCCCTCCGGACGATTGGTGTTGATTTTGTATTGGCAGATAGACCGTGCGCTACGCGAAGAAGATGAGGTGTTCGTTCATCTCGATACCGAAAAGAAGTATGCGCAGGCGGATAGCGTGCCCGTGTGCGGACGCTATCCCACCGATGCGTGGCGCGCCGGGCAAACCATCGCCGATATACACGCGCTGGAAATCTCGCCGGATGCGCCGCTGACCAATTTGCCGCTGGTGGTCGGGTTGTACCAGCCGGAAACCGGCACGCGGCTCGATGTGCTCGATGCGGCGGGCAATCCCGCGGGCGTCAGCGCCACCATCGCCACGGTAAAGATTAGAGATTGGTGATTGGAGATTTGTCATTGGTCATTTGTCATTTGTCATTCGTCATTGGTCATTTGTCATTGGTTGATTGCTGACCGCTGACCGCTACCCTGCTACCTTGCAACCTTGAACCTTGAACCTTGAACCTTGAACAACCCTGCTACCCTGCAACCTTGCAACCTTGAACCAGAAACATGAAACGCTATATCCCCCTCATCTCCATACTCGCCTTCGCCATCGGTGCGGGGTTTGCGCCGTGGGTGTACCGCCCACCGGTGGCACTGCAACTGACCGCGCCCGGACTGGCGGAATATGTCAAGTTTCTGGCGGAAAACCGGCTGGGGCTGTTGCCGATCCACCGGTTGTTTTACCTGCTGCCGCTGGCAACCGCCGCGATTTGCCTGCCGTTGCTGGCAGCAAACCGGCAAATGAAACTCCACTGGGGCGTGAATCTCTGTCTGCGGGCGGCAACCGTGCCGCTGGCGCTGGCGATTCTGTCGCCGGTGTGGTCGCCGGGGGTGCTGTTGAGCAGCGAGTTTCGGCTGCAAACATTCACCGCTATCGCCGCCATCGGGCTGGCAATTGTCGCCCCATTTTTCAAAAAACTCCCCCTGCGATGGCTGATTACCGCCGCCGCCATCGCGGCGCTGGTTTCTACCGCGCTGGCATTGCAACAATTCTGGCTGGAAAACGATGCCATCGCCGCCACATATGCCAGTCCGGTCGGGCTGGGCTGGGGTGGCTGGCTGACGGTATTCGGTGCGGTGGGGCTGGTATTTTCGCTGTACCGGCTATGGCAACCTACTACATCGTCCCAATCTTAATTGTCGGGCTACTAGGTTCTGTTGACGTTTGCCGATTTCACCCTCGATACGCCCTGCGGGCTACTCAGGATGCGTTTTTCCCGTCTCTCTTGAGAAGATTTTATTCTCCGCGTCTCTGTGGTGAAAATTTTCAAATGAACCATCTACTGCCGGTCGGCATTAACCGGCGCGCCCGCCGACATCACCTGCACAATCGAATCCTTGAATCGCGTGGGATGGGCAATTCGCTGCAAACCGAACCGGTTTTCTGCCAAATCTACCAGCAACTCCCCCGGCGATTCATTCGGCGGCAAACGGTACACTTCCTCTTTAAATGCCGCCGCCACTTTTTTCGCCATCCCTTCCCCGATATTGAATCCTTTAATTTCTTTCAAGTAATAGTGAACCACATTCCACCCGCTCAGCGGTCCCAACAGAATTTCAGACTCGGTGACGCCGAACAAATCGAGCGGATGCGCCTCATACACCAGCGGATTGTTCAGCACGGCTTTTTGATGCACACCCGCCGCGTGCGTGCGGTTGGTCAGGCTGACCGGCTCTTTTGACGGCACGAGTTTTTTCAATTTGTCCGCCAACATCACATTGATGGGATACGAGCCGCGCAGATTGTAGCCTTCCAGCATATCATATTCCCGGTCGATATACAGATTGAACAGCAGCGCCGTCATCGAAGTGATGCCGGAACGTTCACCGATGCCGAGCAGCGTGGTGTTCAGATAGCGCATCCCGTTTTTGACGGCGGTCAGCGCATTGAGCAGCGCGAACCCGCGGTCATCGTGAAAATGCCCCTCCAAATCAAGGCGGGGATAGCGCGTTTTCAGTAGCGAAATTCGTTCTGCCACCGCATCCGGCGTGGCGACCCCCACCGTGTCGGGCGTGCCGATACGGTCAACCAGCGGCGCGAGCCGGTCATACACAAAAAACAAATCTTCGGGACGGGTGCGAAAGGCATCTTCTCCACTGAAACGCAAAATGAGATGCGGATAATTGCGGCGCACATCCTCCAACAGTGGCAGCGAGCGCTCCACGATGCGTTCCAGCGAGTTGCCGTGATTGAACGAGCGAGAGGCATCGGACGTGCCGAAATAGAAGTTCAGCCCATCGCAGCCGGCTTCGATGGCGGCTTCCACATCGGCGGGGTGGGTGCGGACGTGCGCCAGCAGAAAGGTGTATCCCTTTTGCGCGATGAGCGAATCGCGCACCGATTTGACGGCGGCGAAATCATCTTTTTCCTGCGGGCTGACCACCGGCGAAAAAAGTTCCATAAATTTCACACCGAAAATGATGAGCGCGCGGGTGATTTCCATTTTGTCATTTTGGTTGAAAAAATACTTGT
>JALVZI010000077.1:0-2919 GCA_027022125.1 Anaerolineae bacterium
AGTATGAACATCGGTATTTTGCACTATCAACTCGGCGGCACAGATGGCGTTTCGCTGGAAGTGGAAAAATGGCAGCGCGTGCTGGAAGAAATGGGGCATACCGTCCATCTGGTGGCGGGAGATTTGGGACACGCCACCGGCACGCGGCTGGAATCGCTGTACCACCATTCGCTCATCGCCGAAAAACTGTACCGCAATACTTTTGACGGGCTGACCGATTACCCCACCCCCGCCGCGTTCCGCGATGAACTGTATCGCGCGGCGGATGCGGCGGAAACCGAATTGCGCCGCTTTGTTGCCGCCAAACATATTGACCTGCTGCTGCCGCAAAATGTCTGGTCGGTGGCGATGAATCCCGCCGTGGCGATTGCGCTGGCGCGGGTGGTGCGCCGGTTGGACATTCCGACCATCGCCCACCACCACGATTTTTATTGGGAACGGGGGCGGCAGCCGCGCGGGGTGTCGCTGACGTGTGCGCCCGCGCTGGAACTGGCGGACAAATTTTTGCCCCCGCGCGACGGGCACATCCGCCATGTGGTCATCAACAGTTTGGCGCAGCAAGATTTGCGGGAACGGAAGGGTATCGAATCCACAGTCGTGCCCAATATTTTCGATTTCGATGCGCCGCCGTGGGTGGTGGACGATTACAACCGCGATTTTCGGCGGCGAATCGGGGTGGGAGAGAACGATGTGCTCATTTTGCAGGCGACACGCATCGTGCCGCGCAAAGGCATTGAGTTGGCAATAGATTTCGTCGCCGCGCTGAACGCCCGTCGTGCGGAACTGGTGGCGCGCGGGCTGTTCGACGGGCGGCAATTTTCGGCGGATGACCGCATTGTGCTGGTGCTGGCGGGGAATGCGCAGGATGACCCCACCGGCGATTATGTGTCCCGTCTGCGCGAAAAAATTGCCCGGCAGGGGGTGACGGCGCGATTCATCGGCGATATGGTGGCGGGTGACCGCACGCTGCGCGGCGGCGAAAAAATCTATTCGCTGTGGGATACATACGTTTTCGCCGATTTTGTAACCTACCCCAGTTTGTGGGAAGGTTGGGGCAACCAACTGCTGGAAGCGCTGCGGGCAAAATTGCCCATCATGCTGTTTGAATACCCCGTTTTTCGGGCAGATATTGCCCCGCGCGGGTTTGAGGTGGTTTCGCTGGGGGCGGAACTCGCCGGGCGGGATGAGCACGGGATGGCGCTGGTCGAACCGGCGGTGGTGGAAAACGCCGCCGACCGCGCGCTGATGCTGCTGACTGATGCATCGGCGCGGCAGGCGGTGGTGGAACATAATTTTTCGCTGGGGAAACAGTTTTATTCGGTGGATGCCCTGCGAAAAATCATCCGCCGGTTGCTGGGGTAATCATCTGTCCAAAACTTCGCGCACGGCTTGCGCCAGTTGGATGGCAGTGAATGGTTTTTTCAGAAAACCGGAATTGCTATCCAGTTTATGAATATCCAGCGGCAGCGTTGATTCATTATAACCGGAGATATACAGAATTTTTATCGCCGGAAACAATTCTTGCACCGCCGAAGCCAGCACCAGCCCATTCATTCGCGGCAGAATGATGTCGGCAATCAGCAAATCGAGGGGGGCATCGAGCGCCTGTGCCTGCTTGATTGCTTGCTCGGCGTTCAGCGCGGTGAAAACGGTGTACCCCAACTCTGACAGAATGGTCTGCGCCATTTCCAGCACGTGCTCGCTGTCTTCTACAAAAAGGATGTGCTCCGTGCCGCTCGGAACGGGCTTTTCCGTTTCCGGTGGCGGCGCGATTTCCGCTTCGTTGGTGCGCGGCAGATAAATGTAGAATGTCGTGCCTTCGCCGGGGGTGCTGCTAACATCAATATGCCCGCGATTTTGTTTAACGATACCGTAAACGGTGGCAAGCCCCAGCCCTGTTCCTTTTCCCACTTCTTTTGTTGTAAAAAACGGCTCGAAAATGTGTTTCAGCAGTTCCGGTTCGATGCCTTCGCCGGTATCGGTGATGCTGAGGCAAACATACTCTCCCGGCTCAATATCGGGGATAGTTTCGGCATATTTTGCGGATAAAAGCACATTATCGGTGCTGATGAGCAGCGCACCACCCTGCGGCATTGCATCTTGGGCGTTCACCGCCAAATTGAGCACAATTTGTTCAATTTGAGACGGGTCAAGTTTCAGCGGGTAAATAACGGGCGACAGTTTGGTTTCGATGCGGATATGCTCGCCGATGACCCGCCGCAGCATTTTCTGTATATCCAGAATAACCTGATTCAGGTTCAGTACATGCGGTTTAATCAACTGTTTTCGGCTGAATGCCAGCAATTGGCTCACCAAATCGGCGGCGCGATTGCCCGATTCTAGAATTTGCAGCACATATTCGTGTTCCAGCGTGTCGGATTCCATTTTTTCCAATAACAGTTCTGAAAAACCATTGATGGCGGTGAGCAGGTTGTTAAAATCGTGAGCAATGCCTGCCGCCAATTGCCCGACCGCTTCTAATTTTTGTGCCTGCCGCAATTGTTCTTCCAGCGCCAACTCTTGCGTAATATCGCGGATGGTGACCACAAAATTGGTCGCTGTGGGGTTATTTTTGCTGCTAATGGGCATAATCACCGTTTCGCCGATGAGTGTGCCCCCTGTTTTTTTGCGAAATTCGATATTCCCCTGCCACGTTTGGGTTTCGCGCAGTGATTCTTGCATATCGTGTGCTGTATTGACATCAATCAGAAACCTGGGTCTGGTACCGATGATTTCAGAGGGGGGATACCCCAACATTTTGAAAAAAGCGGGGTTGGCGTAACTAATATTGCCTTTGGTGTCGGTGATGAGTATTGCTTCGGTAGATTGCTCGATGGCGGCAGTCAGTTGTTCTCGGGTGCGTTCTAGCCGGATGCGCGCCATAATGCCCGACAGTTGCTCGGCGACCCGCTGTGCCAG
>JALVZI010000077.1:2929-4738 GCA_027022125.1 Anaerolineae bacterium
GCGGTATCTGCGGCGGAGAATTCTCTGGGAGTGGTTGTTCCGGCAGCCAAAATACCAATCACATTTCCGCTATCCATAATCGGAACAAATAACGCCCACAGGTTGGCTTTTGTGTTTAATAATGCCGGAACCAACCGGCTGAGTTTCCAATCGGGCGCACAGTTATCTACCGTAACCAGTTGCGCAGATTTTATCAATTTTTGAACGGGTGGTGGGAATGAAATAGTTGTATCGGGTTGAATGGCGATAGGCTTGTCATCCATTCGGTGAGTGGCAACCAGAGTGCCAGATTTTTTATTGGCGGAAACCGAAATTACACCGCCCCATTCTACATTCAGCGCAATGGCAAATTCGTGGCACAGGCTGTCTAAAATATCAGACAGTTTGGGAGATGTGGCGGTAACGCTGATGATTTTGTTCAGCAGACGCAATTCGCGGTTGCTGCGGCGCAGTTGGGTTTCGGCGCGGCGGCGTTCGGTCAATTCGGCGGAGGTGATATCAAAAAAGCGAGCATGTTCGATGGCGGCAGATAATTGCTGTGCCAGCGTTTCCATAACCATTACTTGTTGTTTGTCAAAGGCGTTGAGTTCTGGGCTTTGGATATCGAGCACACCTTCGACTACGCCACCGGTGGTTATCGGAATTGTTAATTCCGAACAGGTGTGCATTTCCGGGTGATGGGGACGAGGATTGTAATAATTTTTGTCTTTCGATACATCGTTGGCAATACGAGTTTGGTTATTTTGCACCACCCATCCAACTATGCCTTCGGTGTATTTTAGGGTGTGGTTTTTGGGGAACAATGCCGCATAACCTCCGGCGCGTGCCCGCATCACCATTTTTTCTTTGTGCTTGTCACGGGTGAAAATGGCTACATGATGGTAGCCAAATTTTTCGTGTACCAAATGCACGGTTCGGGCAAAAAGTTGTTCCAAACTGAGCATGGTGGAAATTTCGCGCCCAATTTCATTCAACAGCGTTAGTTGCGATAGTTGCTGTTCCAGTTGGCGTTGCGTTTGCTTTTGCAAAGAAAGTTCGTGGAATACTACCAGCGATGCCGGTTTCCCTTCGAACATAATGGGCGTGCCCACGACCTCCACATCAATGGTTAACCCATCGGGGGTGGTGAACTTTTCTTCCATCGGTGGCACGGGCAGCCCCTGCTGTACCACCGCTTTTATGCGTTCGGCGGCAACCGGAACGGAACTTTTGGAAATGTATTTCCAAATACTTTGCCCGATGACTTCTTCATCATTTTTGATGTGGAGCAATTTTTTTAAAGCGGGGTTCACAAATCGCATCACTTCCCCATCGTGAATGGCAATGGCGACCGGCGCATTTTCGACCAGTGTCCGGTAGTGAGATTCGCTGACAGCCAGTTGTGCTTCGGTGTGCCGGCGACGGGTGATTTCGGCTTGCAGGCTTTCAATCAAACGCGCATTTTCCAGCGCAATGCCGATATGGTGCGCGAATGCTTCCACGGCGGGAATATCGGCGGGGGTAAGCCCCGGTGTGGTGAACGCCAACACGCCAACAATGCGTTCTTTTTGGTAGATGGGGGCATCAATGCTGGGGATATTTTTGAACGGGCGGGTAATCACTGCCGCAAAGGGGGCAGCAACGGGAGGAATGTATTGCGCCAATAGCGGTTGGCTGTCGGCGATGAATTTTGTTTTTCGGGTGAGTATCACTTCTCGCATAGTGGTGGCTTGCGAGAGTTTGAATTTCAGCCCGTCGGCGGATATGTGAAATTTCTGCTCGAAGTCTCGGATGGTTTTATTGGAGATAGTGTTGGCAACAGCGGTGGCG
>JALVZI010000078.1 GCA_027022125.1 Anaerolineae bacterium
CCACATCGGCGCGGGAGCAGACTGGGTGAACGATGTGTGGGGACTGCGAATGGACTATCAGATGGCGGCGGTGGTCGCCGAGCGGGGCTGTCCGGTGGTCATTATGCACAACCGCAGTCGCCCGAAAGATGTCGCCCAAACCGAGCAACTCGGCGGGCGGTATGTCGGGGTGGAATATGACGATTTGTTCGGGGATATTCTGCGAGAATTGCAGGCAAGCATCGATTTGGCGCTGGCGGCGGGCGTTTCGCCGGCGCAAATTATCATCGACCCCGGTATCGGGTTCGGCAAAACGGTAGAGCAGAATTTGGCACTGGTCAACCGGCTCGACCGGTTCAAAACGCTGGGCTATCCCATTCTGCTGGGCACATCGCGCAAATCATTCATCGGTTACACGCTCGATTTGCCGCCCGACGACCGGGTGGAAGGCACTGCCGCCACAGTTGCCATCGGCATTGACCGCGGCGCAGACATCATCCGCGTGCATGATGTGAAAGTGATGGCGCGGGTTGCCAAAATGACCGATGCGCTGGTTCGGGGGTAATCACTCGCACCGCGCCGAGAGGGCGTCGCGGTTGAGAATGGTGATGCGGTAACGGCGGTCAACCGCCAGATATTTGTGCCGCTTGTAATATACCATCACCTGATTGGTGCGCTCGCGGGATGCGCCGACCAAATCGGCAATATCGCTTTGGGTGAGCCGAATGGGGATGAAAATGCCGCCGTCGGGGGTGGGTTGTCCGTATTGCCGGGCGAACGCCAAAATTTGCCGCGCCACCCGCCCGTACACATCGAGTGTCGCCAGTGCCTGAATCTGTTCGTTTGCCAGCCGCAGTCGGCTCGCCAAAATTTGCACCAAATTGTAGGTGATGGTCGGCACTGTGTGCAAACATTCCTGAAATGTGGATTTGTCCATCCACAGCAACGTTGATTTTTCCTGCGTCACAATATTCGCCGACCGCCCGACGCTATCCACCAAACTCATTTCCCCCACCGTATCGCCCGCGCCCAAAATGGCTAAAATCACATCCGAACCATCGAGATTTTGTTTGTAAATTTTGATGGTTCCTTCCAAAATGATGAACACCACTTCGCCCGGTTGTTCGGTCATTGCCAAACTGCTGCCCGCAGAAAAAACGCGGCGGTGCAAATGTTGGCGCAACCATTCAAGTTGGTCGGCAGACAGATTTCTGAACAGCGGAATATCGGCGAGTGTTTGCAGAGTAATTTCTGTGGACATACAATTTCTCAACCATGTTTCGGGAAATGGTTTTCTACCCCAAGTGTAAACTGTTCGCGGGTGAATGTCAACTATGGCACAAAAAAATCTTCCCGACGGGGGATTTTGGTTGATTGGTGATTCGCAGATTTTGAGATTCAAACCTAATTTGGTTTGAAACATCAACTCGAGGCAAAATTTTCAGTCCACAGATGGACACAGATAAACACAGATTATCACAAAAAAATAACTGTTCAGCGTGCAGTAGTATTGTGCCGATTTCACCCTTCGATACGTCCTGCGGGCTACTCAGGATGAAATCGGCAGCAAACGTAGGGGCGGCTCGCGAGCCGCCCCTACTCACACTTCTGTATTTCGGCTTGCCGGGAGAAATCAAATCCTCACCGGATGTTGATGATTGGTCAACGTGCGGAAGGCGAAACAATCTCGGTGTTTTCCGAGCGCAGGTTTACGCCGCGGTAGCCAGTTGCGGGCGGAATTTGTAGCCGTACACAATCAGCCCTTCGTCGCCCTGCTGGCTCAATTTGCGTGTCACCATTTCCACCGGCATCCCGATTTCCACATCATCGGTATCCACATCGGTGAGTTGGGCGGTAATCATCGGACCTTCTTCCAATTTTACCAGCGCCACGGTGTACGGCACTTGGTCTTCAAAGCCTTCCGGCGCGTTGAAAATGGTTGTATGCGAGTAAACTTCGCCTTTACCGCTGAACTGGTATGCAGGACCCGCTTCTTCCGCGCAGTGCGGACACACGTCGCGCGGCGGGAAGATTTTTCCGCCACACACCGGGCATTCTTCGCCAACCAGTCCGTACCGTTGTGATTTCAGTCGCCAATGGCGTGCAATTTCGATGGTCATTTTTTCCTCCAGTTTACAGTTTTCAGTGGTCAGTTTTCAGCAACCAGCGGTCAGCCAACGACTGACAACTGATAACTGACGACTAACAACTACTCATTCCGTTCCAAAATATGCGTCACAATGGTTGCGCCGCTGCCACCGATGTTCTGCGCCATACCGACGCGCGCATTGGGGATTTGGTTTTCACCGGCATCGCCGCGCAATTGCAAAACACTTTCCACAATTTGATAAACGCCCGTCGCGCCGACAGGATGCCCGCGCGATTTCAGCCCGCCCATCGTGCTGATGGGAATTTTGCCGCCGAGCGTGATTTCGCCCTCTTTTGCCAGCCGCGTGCCCTGCCCCGGTTCGGCGAACCCGCACGCCTCCAAACTGAGCGCGGACATAATGGTGAACGCATCGTGCAGTTCAAAAAAGTCCATATCTTCCGGTTTATAGCCGCTCAATTTGTATGCCTGCCGCGCCGAATCTTCCGCCGCTTGCAGCCAGATGGGATTTTTGCGGTCGTGGATTGCCACACTGTCGGTGGCGATGGTTGATGCCGCAATCCGCACCGAATTGTCGGTGAACTGTTTTGCCAACTCGGTGGGGCACAAAATGACCGCCGCTGCACCGTCGCACATCGGGCTGGCATCGAACAGGCTGATGGGGTCGGCGACCATACCGGCGTTCAAAAATGTTTTTTCGGTGATGGGCGAGCGGAACATCGCGTTGGGATTTTTCGCGCCGTTGGCGTGTGCATTCACGCTGAACGCGGCGAAATCTTCGTGTTTCAAACCGTATTCATACATATAGCGGCGCATCACCAGCGCATTCAGCCCGACAAACGAAATGCCGTGCACCGTTTCATAATCGGCATCGGCGGCTTCTGCCAGCCCGGCGGTCACTTTACTGCCGATGTTGTCCGTCATTTTTTCCACACCGACCACCGCGACCACATCCTGCATACCGCTGGCAACGCCAATGAGTCCCTGCCGCACGGCGGCAGCGCCGCTGGCACAGGCGGCTTCTATTTTGACCGCCTCGATGCCGCGCATACCGGCAAAATCGGCAATCAGTGCGCCCAAGTGTGCCTGCGCGCTGATTTCGCCGGACAGCATATTGCCGACATACAGCGCATCCACCCGCTCGACACCGGCGTCAATCATCGCATCGCGCAGGGCGTGATATGCCAACTGGCGCAAACCGGTGTCCCAGTGTTCGCCCACAGGTGTTTGTCCAATTCCGATGATAGATACGTCTCGCATAATTTTTTCAGGGGCAAGAAGTATGCAGTAAGAAGTATGTAGTAAGAAGCATGCAGTAAGAAGCATGTAGTAAGAAGTATGTAGTAAGAAGTATGCAACAAGAAGTATGTAGTAAGAAGTATGGAAGAATAACTACTGCTTCCTGCTCCTTACTTCCTGCTCCTTGCTTCCTGCTTCCTGCTCCTTGCTTCTTGCTTCTTGCTTCTTGCTTCCTGCTCCTTGCTTCTTGCTTCTTGCTTCTTGCTCCTTACCTCCCTCACTTCATCAGTTTTCCGCGATAGCGGGCATAGGTGGCGTAATCGATTTCTTTCCGCCGGTTGATGTAATCCTGAGTGGTGGGCGCGGCGTGTGCCCGCTCGGTGATTTTGTCCGTCACTTCGATGGAAAACGCATCCGACCCCGCGCCGGAGCCGAAACTCACCGCCAAAATGCGGTCGCCGGGCTGGGCGACATCCAAAATGGCGGTCAGCCCCAAAATGGACGCGCCGGAATAGGTGTTGCCCACCACCGGGCTGAGCAGCCCCGTTTCCCATTGTTCTTTTTCGAACCCCAACATCTTCGCGGCGCGGGCGGGGAATTTCGCATTGGGCTGGTGCAGCACCACAAAACGGTAATCCTTCGGCGTGCGACCCATCTCCGCCATCATCGTTTTGGCGGCGGTCATCACGTGCTCAAAATACGCCGGTTCACCGGTGAATCGCTGCCCGTGGCTGGGATAGTGCGCGTGCGGGCGTCGCCAAAAGTCGGGCGTGTCGGTCACAAAAGAATATGTGGCTTCGATGACCGCCAGACTCTCTGCCGCCGCGCCGATGATATATGCCGCGCCGCCTGCCGCCGCCGTGTATTCCAGTGCATCGGCGGGGCGACCCTGCGCCGTGTCCGCGCCGATGGCGAGCACATATTTCGCCATACCGCCCGCCACAAACCCGATTCCGGCTTGCATCGCTTCCGTGCCCGCTTTGCAGGCAAATTCCCAGTCGCCCGCCTGCGTGTTCGGCACCGCGCCGATGGCTTCCGCCACGATGGTGCTGGTCGGTTTGACGGCATACGGGTGGCTTTCGCTACCCACCCACACCGCGCCGATGTCCTGCGGGTTGATGCGGGCGCGTGCCAGCGCATTCCGCGCCGCTTCGATGGAAATGGTCGCCGTATCTTCATCCAGTCCCGGCACGGCTTTTTCTTTGATGGGCACACCGGTGCGACCCTCTTTCCACACCCGCGCAATTTCTTTATTTGGAATGCGGTAACGGGGAATGTAACTCCCATACCCCACAATTCCGATAGGTTTCGATGGTTTCATTATCATTTTGAACTCCGAATTACGAGTGACGAGTGACGAATTCGCTATTCGTCATTCGC
>JALVZI010000079.1 GCA_027022125.1 Anaerolineae bacterium
GTGCATCGTCCAACCTTAATTGTCGGGTTGTTGCCCGTGAAAAAATTAAACCACAGAGGCGCAGAGAAACAGAGAAAAATAAGATTTGAGAGCCGACTATACAGCAGAGTTTGTAATTTTTGATGAAAATTAGAACCGAAACTCAAAAATTTTTAAATTCTCCGCGTCTCTGTGCCTCTGTGGTGAAAATTTTCAGATGAGCCATTACAGACGGCATAATCCTACTTTTTAGATTGGATGATGCAGTAGGGGCGGCTCGCGAGCCGCCCCTACCCCCGCTCATTTATTCTTCAAAGGAGAAAGATATGCAAGCATTGGGTTTCGCCGAGCACGGCGACATCAGCAAAATGCAATTGTTTGACCTGCCCCGTCCCGAACCCGGCGCGGGTGAAGTGCTGGTGGAAGTGAAAGCCAGCGCTTTCAACCGGTTGGATATTTGGGTGCGCGAAGGCTGGCACGGGTTAAATTTGGCGATGCCGCACATCAGCGGCAGCGATGGCGCGGGTGTGATTGCCGCCGTCGGTGCGGGCGTGGAAAATATCGCAGTGGGCGACCGGGTAGCCATTGACCCCGGCGTCAATTCCGTTTCCGATGAATTTACCGCGCGCGGCGAACACAGCGTCAGCCCCGGCTACCACATTCTGGGCGAGCAAGTGCCCGGCACCCACACCGAATATATCGCCCTGCCTGCCGAAAATGTCATCCCCCTGCCCGATGATGTTTCGTTTGAAAAAGCCGCCGCGGCGGGACTGGTTTTTCTCACCGCGTGGCGAATGCTCATCCACCGCGCCGCCATCCGCCCCGGCGAAACCGTGCTGATTCTCGGCGCAGGCGGGGGTGTCAACTCCGCCGCCATTCAAATTGCCAAATTGGCGGGTTGCACGGTGATTGCCACCACCAGCAGCGAGCGGAAAATGGCGCAGGCGGAAAATCTCGGCGCGGATGTGGTTTTAAATTACAAAACCGACCCGCAATGGTGGAAATCGGTCTATAAACTGACCGGCAAAGCGGGCGCGGATGTGGTGGTGGATAATGTCGGCGCGGCGACGATGCCATACAGCCTGCGCGCCGTCAAACGCGGCGGGCGCATCGTCATTGTGGGCAATACCAGCGGACCCAAAATGGAACTCGATATTCGATTTTTGTTCAGCAAGCAAATCAGTTTAATCGGCAGCACGATGGGCAGCCATCACGATTACCGCACGGTGATGGGGCTGGTGTTCAGCGGCAAACTGACCCCCGTCATCCACACGGTGATGCCCCTGAGTGACGGTGTGGCGGCGATGGAAATTATGGAGCGCGGCGAGCAGTTCGGTAAAATTGTTCTTTCGCGCTGATGTCGCAACTTTCGCCGTGTGCCCGTGTTTTTTTACGTGTGATATATCACCCCAACCGGAGGATTTATGACCCTTGACCCCAAAATCGAAAAACTGAGAGCACTGAAAGCCGAAGCCCGTTTGGGCGGTGGGCAAAAACGGATTGATGCCCAGCACAAAAAAGGGAAACTCACCGCCCGCGAGCGGTTGCACCTGCTGCTGGATGAAGGTTCGTTCCGTGAGTTGGACACTTTTGTCACCCATCGCACCCGCCGGTTCGGGATGGACAAAAAGCGTCCGCTCGGTGATGGCGTTGTCACCGGATATGGCACTATCAACGACCGGCTGGTATATGTTTTTGCGCAGGATTTCACGGTATTCGGCGGCAGTTTGGGTGAAGCGCACGCGGCGAAAATCGTGAAAATTATGAATATGGCGATGAAAAACGGTGCGCCGGTCATCGGGCTGAACGACTCCGGCGGGGCGCGCATTCAAGAGGGTGTTATCAGTTTGGGCGGGTACGCCGATATTTTTCTGCTGAACACGCTCGCATCGGGGGTGATACCCCAAATTTCCATCATTATGGGACCCTCGGCGGGGGGTGCAGTCTATTCGCCCGCGCTCACCGATTTCATCATTATGGTGAAAAATACCAGTTATATGTTTGTCACCGGTCCCGACGTGGTCAAATCGGTCACGCACGAAGAGGTGACATTCGAAGAATTGGGCGGCGCAGACACCCACAACAGCATCAGCGGGGTGGCGCATTTTGCCGCCGAAAATGAAGAGCACGCGCTCTATCTGCTGGGGCAGTTGCTCAGTTACCTGCCCGCCAACAATATGGAAGACCCGCCCCGCGTGCAGTGTACCGATGACCCTCTGCGCACCGATGCCGCGCTCGATTCGATTGTGCCGAAAAATCCCAATAAACCGTATGATATTCACGATGTGATTTCGTCGGTGGTGGATGACGGCAAATTTTTGGAAGTTCACGAACACTATGCGCAAAATATCGTCGTCGGCTTTGCCCGCTTGAACGGTCGCAGTGTGGGTATTGTGGCGAACCAGCCCGCCGTGCTGGCAGGTGTGCTCGACATCAACGCCTCGGTGAAAGCGGCGCGGTTCATCCGCTTTTGCGATGCGTTCAACATCCCCATCATCACTTTTGAAGATGTGCCCGGCTTTTTGCCCGGCACGGCACAGGAACACGGCGGTATCATTCGGCACGGCGCAAAACTGCTGTACGCATACAGCGAAGCCACCGTCCCGAAAATTACCGTCATTACCCGCAAGGCTTATGGCGGCGCGTATGATGTGATGAGCAGCAAACACATTCGCGGTGACATCAATTTGGCGTGGCCCTCCGCCGAAATTGCGGTGATGGGTCCCGAAGGCGCTATCAACATTCTCTATCGCCGGGAATTGGCAGAAGCGGAAGACCCGGATGCTCTGCGCGCGCAACTGGTGGCGGAATACCGTGAAACGTTCGCCAACCCGTATGTGGCGGCATCGCGCGGGTATTTGGATGATGTCATCGAACCGAGCCAAACCCGCCCGCGGCTCATCAACGCGCTGGAAATGCTGCAAAATAAACGAGATGAAAATCCGCCCAAAAAGCACGGGAATATACCGTTGTGATTGGAGATTGGGATAGAGATAGGGATAGGGATTCGTTGAATCGCTGAATCGTTGAAACGTATTTCGTATTGCGTGAAACGTGATGAGTGATGAGTGAAACTTGCAACTTTGCTACCTTGCAACTCGACTTTGGACTTTGGACTTGAAACTTTGGACTGACTGCCACCCTGCAACTTTGAACCTTGAACTTTGAACTTTGAACCTGAAACAAGGACAACTCTATGTTAAAAAAAGTGTTGATTGCCAATCGGGGGGAAATTGCGATGCGCATTCAGCGCGCGTGCTCCGATTTGGGAATAGACAGCGTTGCCGTTTATTCCGATGTTGACCGTCTGCAGCCGCACGTGCGCCGTGCCACCGAAGCCTATCACATCGGACCTGCACCGGTGAACGAAAGTTATCTGCGCGGCGATAAACTCATCGAAACCGCGCTGGCGTGCGGCGCCGACAGCATTCATCCCGGATACGGCTTTTTGGCGGAAAACGCCGATTTCGCCCAAGCGGTGATGGATGCCGGTTTGGTGTGGATTGGTCCCCCGCCCGATGCCATCCGCAAAATGGGCGATAAAACCATCGCCCGCGAAACGGTGGCGGCGGCGGGCGTGCCGCTGGTTCCCGGCAGCCCGAAAGGGCTTTCTGATGATGAACTGGTCGCTATCGCCCCGAAAATCGGTTTTCCACTGCTGGTGAAAGCCGCGGCGGGCGGCGGCGGCAAAGGAATGCGCGCCGTGCAGTCGCCGGATGAAATGGTCGCCGCACTGCGCACCGCGCGCAGCGAAGCCAAAGCCGCTTTCGGTGATGACCGCGTCTATCTGGAAAAGATGCTGGTCGGCGCGCGGCACATCGAAGTGCAAATTCTGGCAGATAGTTTCGGCAACACCATCCATCTGGGCGAGCGCGAGTGTTCCATCCAGCGCCGCCATCAAAAATTGATTGAGGAATCGCCATCGCCGGCGGTCAATCCGAAAATGCGCGCCGAAATGGGCGCGGTCGCTGTTGCCGCTGCCAAAGCGGTCAACTATCAGAGCGCGGGCACGGTCGAATTTTTGGTGGACAGAGATGGCAAATTCTACTTTTTGGAAATGAACACCCGCTTGCAGGTGGAACACCCCGTCACCGAAATGGTCACCGGGGTAGACATCGCCAAAGAAATGCTGCGCATTGCCGGCGGGCGAAAACTGTCGTACACGCAGGATGACATTCAAATGAAGGGCTGGGCAATGGAATGCCGCATTTTGGCAGAAGACCCCTTCAACAATTTTATGCCGTCCATCGGCAAAGTGACGGGGCTGTCACTGCCTACCGGCATCGGGGTGCGGGTGGATGGCGGGGTGTATTTCAATATGGATGTCACGCCATATTATGACTCGCTGCTGGCAAAACTCATCACGCACGGCGAATCACGCGCGGAAGCCATTTTGCGGATGCGCCGCGCACTGGATGAATTTCGGCTCAGCGGGGTGAAAACCACCATCCCCTTCCATATCAAAATGATGAACCACGCTCGTTTTCAGGCGGGTCAGTTGGACACCCAATTTTTGGACAACCATTTCGATATAAATGCGTCCGTTTCGGAAGATTTTAAAGAAATTGCCGCCATCGCTGCCACACTGGTGGCGCATCGGCGCAACAAAGAAGCCATTCTGCTCCATCAGGGCGGACCCAGCCCGTGGCGGTTGTACGGTCGCCGCGAAGCGCTGGACAGACGGTTACGGTAGGTAAAAATGAGATACATTACCACAGTTGACG
>JALVZI010000080.1:0-3748 GCA_027022125.1 Anaerolineae bacterium
GGTATCCACCCAATGGACGGTCACGCCGGTTTCGGTGTCGCCGTTTGCCAGCGCCCAAAAATACGGAAAGAGTCCTCGATTGCGCGGCAGCAGCGCGGGATGCACATTGATGACCCCAGCGCTCGCCAGTTCGATAATCGGCTTTTTGATGAGTTGGTTCAGGTACACCGACACCACCAAATCTGGCTGCCAGCGGTTCAACACCGCCAGCGACTCGGCGCTGTTGATATTTTTGGCGTGAACCAGCGGCACGCCGAATTCCGCGCTCATCTGCGCCAGCGATGGGATACGCGGGCGGCGACCGGTGAATCGCAGTATCAGCGGGGCAATCCGGCTGAGGATGATTTCCGCGCCTTTCATTCCCACAAATCCCAGCCCGGTTTTTTTCAGCAGAAACCACGCCGCTTGCAGCGTATTTTTGCCGGGAATGATGACATCGGATGCCATAATGCCCCGCACCTGTCCCGGAAATTCCGTCAGCAGACGATGGGTCATCAAATTGGCTTGTTTGCTTTCGTATGTCAGAATGACGAGGTTCATAGGGTTTGTTCAAAGTTTTTGGTTCAAGGTTTCAGGTTGCAGGGTAGCAGAGTTGCAGGGTTACAATCAGTTCCAAGTCCAAAGTTTCAAGTCCAAAGTCTGAACTTATTGAAACTTTTTGTGTGTTTGAAATTCAGCCACGAATTTTCACAAATTTCACGGATTTTAAATGTCATTCCGGAATTTCCCGCAGGGAAATATCCGGAATCCATAGCGAAACATTGTGGATTCCCGCTTTCGCGGGAATGACATTATAAAAATTGCCGATGGTTTCTGTAATTTTGGCACACCTTTCAAAAGTTTCATTTAGTTCTCTGACAAATGGGCGAATCTGCGAATCTGCGAATTTGTGAATGGGTGAATCACCAATCTCCAATCAACCAATCTCCAATCTCACTTTCCCACTCAATTCACTATTCGCTATTCACTCTATCCGCACCGTCCCCAAATCTACCGAGTCGCCTGTGACCACACCGTTTTCCAGCACGGGCAGACGTTCCATCGTGGGCAGAAAATACACGCCGACCCGCAAGCGGTATTCGCCGGGCGGCAAATCGGCGGGCAGGGCGATGGGATGGCTGTCGCGCAGCGTTTCGCCGGGCTGCCATGTGCCGGTTGGAATGGGCAATTGCCATGTCGGTTGACCGTCGTGCTGTGCCACCACCGCGCCGTCGGCATTCAGCAAATGAACAAACACGGTATAATTTTTCGCCATCGCCGCCGATGCCCGCCAAAAAAGGGTGACGGTCAGCGTGTCGCCGCTGCGTTCGGCAGCATAACCGCGAAGTTCCATTTTATTGTCGAAATTGAATTGCGCAACATTTGGCGGCTGCAAATCGGAATCATCGGGGGGAATGGCGACCAATTGCCCGCCCCGCCGCTCAAACGATGCCACCCGCACCCACGTGCCCGCGTTGAACCGCCGCACACCACTGGCGGTAACGGGCAACCGCTGGCTCCAATCCGCCCAGTTTTCGCCGCGCAGCACACCGACCGCCAAACTCCATTTGTCGCCCAGCGTCCACGGCAGTGTTTCCGATACCACAATTTCGCCCGGTTTCCAGCGTTCGGGGGGATACCACAACTGCGTCACCATCGGGCGGAGAGAGGTATCTTCAATGGTTTCGCCATTGGGATTGATGAAAAAGGGATACAGTCGCAACGGTTCGGTTATCGGTTTTTGCGCCTGCCAGTACAACCGAACCACGGTTTCCGAACGGCGCGAATCGTCCGGCACATCCACCCCCAACAGCCGCAATTCATCGCCGAATTGCACGTCCAGCGGAATTTCCGGCTGCGGGTCGGTGGCGCGCGCAAAATCGAAAAAGGCATCGGGCAGGGTGGTGTTCGGTTCGCCCCGTTTGAGCACGATGAACCCGTCATCGGCGCGCCAAACGCCGAATTGCCCGTCTGCCAGCAATTTTTGCACGGTTGCCCGAAAATCGTTGGGGTGCAGGGGCGATGTGTCAGCGGTCACATCCAAAAAGACATATTCGGCTTGATTTAAAAAGGGTATCACATAGGCTATTTGCCGGTTGCTGAGATGAGCATACAACCGCAATTGCGCCGAAACGGGGGCATCGGCGGGAATTTCTGCCGCCAATGCCGCGCCGATGCGGTCGTGTGCCGTCACGGGGAATTTCGGCGCGGTGGGCGATAGCGGCGTCAGTCCGTTTTGCCAGTGCCATCCCAGCGATACCACCAGCAGCATACCGGCGGCGGCAGTCAGCGCCCAACGTTTTTTCCGCGCCACTTTTGCCACCAAAACCAATCCGAACAGCGTTCCCCACACCAGCCACGGCGTCACATCCGCCACATAATGCCCGCGCGCGGCGTTGTGCATCGCCGGGTTATTGCTGAGCAGGTTGATGGCAAACGATGGCGCACCGACCAACAGCACGGGCAGTCCCAGCAGCGGCAAAAAGGCAAACGGGGCGAACAAATCTCGCAGGTATGCCAGTTTTTCCGGTTGCCACAGGTTTTTCAGCACAATATCGGGGCGGGTGATGGCAGTAGAAACAATTTGCAGCGGTGATTGTCCGAAATCGCTATAATATTTCAGGAAAATATGCTCGCCCGTCACACTGAATGCGGGAATGACCCACAGCATCGCCACCGCGAACCACACACCCGCCAGCACGATGGTGGCGATGCCCAATCGCCAATTTTTGTGCCGCACGATGGCATACAATCCCAAAAATATCACTTGCAGCGGAATTTGCTCTTTGCACGCCATCGCCAGCACGGCAAACAGTAGAAACCAGCCGCCGCGCCGATTTTCCAGAAAATAAAAAGCGAACATCAGAAAAGAGAATGCCAGCACCGGCGGATGAAAATCGGACAGGGTGACGGTTTCCGTGCCGGGGAAAAGCAAAAACGCCGCCAGCAGGCTCAGGGCAGCGAAATTGCTGTGCAATTTTTGCCGTGCCAGCCAAAAAACGGGCAACCCCGCCAGCCCGACCAGCGTCGCCTGCAATACCAGCAGCGTTTCGGGACCGCTGTGGAAGAGATAGAAAAACGCCACCAGCGCCAGAATGGGGTCGGCGTGGTTGGAAAGGTGCAGCAACGGTTGCCCGGTGGATGTGTAAAAAAATAGCCGCCCGTGTAGTGTGTTCCACACCACTTGGTCATATACACCCAAATCGAAACCACTCTGAAATGCAGCGTGCCGCTGTAACGCCAGCCCGGCAAAAAAGATGATGAATGCCAGCACCGCCAAAATTGCCAGCCAATCGGCGTAATTCTGTTTGGACGGCAAAAATTTGTTGCGAAAACTCATTTCAGTTCCACCGAACCCAACGTTACAAAATTATCGACCGGCGCGCCGTTTTCCAGCACGGGCAAACGTTCCAGTGTTTCCCAATAATAGATGCCCGCGTTCAGCGTGTATGTGCCCGGCGGCAAATCGGCGGGTAATTCGATGGTGTGCCGGTCGAGCACGGTTTCGCCGGGAAGCCAACTGCCGGTGGGAATGGTAACCTGCCATCCCGGCTGACCATCGTGCTGGGCGACAATATCGCCGCCGGTGTTGACCACGTGCACAAACACCGAATAATCGCGTGAGATGTCCTTTTTCGCCCGCCAGAAAAGTGTCACCTGCAACCGGCGTCCGGTTTGCTCGACGGTATAACCCTGCAATTCGATTTGGTCATCGAAATTAACCTGCCGCACATTTGCCAGTGTTATCTCCGGCGGCGCGGTGTCGAGT
>JALVZI010000080.1:3758-4692 GCA_027022125.1 Anaerolineae bacterium
GTTCCAGTCTGTCCAACTACCGCCGTTCAGCGCCCCGACCCCCAAACTCCACCGCCGACCCACATCCCACGGGATGGTTTCGGTGACAATTGTTTCGCCGGGCTGCCATCGCTGCGGCGGATACCATCGCTGCGCTACCAGCGGGCGCTGGGTAATGTTTTCCAAAATGCGGTTTTGGTCATCCACAAAAAACGGATACACGCGCACCCCCGATTTTATGGCGGATAATGCCTGCCAATACCAGCGAATCGCCACTTCCGACCCGCCCCGGTCATTCACTAAATCGAGCACATCATACCCCGTCAGCAGCAGATTGTCGCCAAACCGAATGCGCGCCGGATATTGCGGTGCGGCGGAATTTTCGGCGCGGGCAAACGAGTAAAATTCATCGGGCAGGGTGCTTCGGGGCAAACCCCGTTTCAGCAGAATGTAACCATCGGCGGCATCCAGAATACCAAATTCACCGGAAGCGAGCAATTCTTCAAATTTAGATTGCAAATCGTTGGGATGAATGGGCCACGAACTGGTGGTGACATCCAGAAACACATACTCGGCATCATTCACATCCGGGAATTGATAGGCTTTTATCCGGTGCGCCACGTGCGGATACAGTTTGCTCTGCGCCGAAAGGGGCGCATCCGGTGGGATTTGCGCGATGAACCGTTCTGCCAAACGGTCGTGAGCGGTAATTTCCCAGCGCGGGCGGGCAAACGACAGCGGCGAGCGTCCGCGAACAATGTGAAAATAGGATGCCACCAACAGCACGGCGATGCTCAACACGGGCAGCAACCAGCGTTCCGCGCGGGGAAACAAGCGTATCCCCCCGCGATACAGCGTGTGCAATCCGAAAACCGCTCCCAGTGCCAACCACGGCGCAACCGTAGAGATATATTGCGCCTGTGTGGCATCGTGCATTGCCGGATTGGCGCTGAGC
>JALVZI010000081.1 GCA_027022125.1 Anaerolineae bacterium
CCTGAGTAGCGGTTTGCGGAGCAAACCGCGTATCGAAGGGCGTTTTTCTTGCCGATTTTTACCCTTCGATACGCCCTGCGGGCTACTCAGGATGAAAAATCGGCAAACGTCAACAGAACCTAAATGAAACTTTTGAAAAGTGTGCCAAAATTACAAAAATCATCGGCAATTTTTATGATGTCATTCCCGCCTGTGCCCTGCGGGTACGAAAGCGGGAATCCACGGTGTTTCGCTATGGATTCCGGATATTTCCCTGCGGGAAATTCCGGAATGACATTTAAAATCCGTGAAATTTGTGAAAATTCGTGGCTGAAATTCAGTCACACAAAAAGTTTCAACAAGTTCAAAAAGTAACTATACAGGGTACACACCCCCTCCCTAACCCTAACGTGAGGGGGAGGTGAATTTTTCCCCCTCCCTTTGAGGGAGGGGGCAGGGGGAGGGTGAAAATCCGGTTAGACAAATCGTTCGTTCAAAATACAATCACACGCTATTCGCTATTCGTCATTCGCTACTCGTTCCCCGCCGCGCAGACTGGCATACAGTTGTTCCACATCCTGCGTGCGCACAAATGCGGTGATATGGTCGAACGGCTGGAAAACCATATCGCCGTGTGGAATGAGCATTCGCCCGTCGCGGCGAACCGAAACCAGCAGGCAGGCGTCGGGCAGGTTTTGAGACAACTCGGTCAGCGATTTGCCGACTGCCGCATCGTGTTTTTGCAGGGTGATGTCCACAAATTCCGTACCGTCGATATTGCGCAGTTTGATGCGCCGGGCGCGGTGCTGCAATTCTGCCCGCCGCGACAGCGCCAAATTGTATGCGCTCACAATATCCGCCCGGCGAATGATGCCCAGCAGATGGTCGGGGTCTTCGCGCGAGACTACCGGCAGTCGCCCCAGTCCGCGCCGGCTCAACCGGGTCAGCACTTCGCCCATTGTTTCATCGGGATATGCCACCAGCAATTTATCGCGCGGCACGCCAATTTCGGCGACGGTGGTTCGGCGCGGCATATTGCGGTTCACCGCGCGGTCAAGGTCGGTGATGGTAACGATGCCCCACACTTTCCCGCGATTGTCCAGCACCACCAACCCGTGATGCCGCGTGCGGGTGAAAATGTCAGACAGTTCGGGCAGGGTCAGGTCGGTGGAAACGGTATCCACACTGCGGCGCATCACTTCTTCCACCAGCACCGCCTGCAAAATATCCACATCGCGTCCGCGCCGCAGTTTCACCCCGCGCCGGGTCAATTTCAGCGTGTAAATGGATTCGCCTTTTAAAAGCGGTTGAGCCACCAGCGATGCGACCACCACCGTCAGCATCAGCGGCAAAATGATGCGGTAGTCTCCGGTCAGTTCAAACAGAATGATGACCGCCGTGATGGGCGCGTGTGCCGCCGCGGCGAACACTGCTCCCATTCCCACCAGCGCGTATGCCCCCGGCGGCGCGGTGATGGCGGGAAAAAGGAGTTGGATGAGATATTGAAACGCACCGCCGAGCATTGCGCCCATAAACAGCGACGGGGCGAAAATGCCGCCGGAACCGCCGGAACCGAGTGTTAAACCGGTGGCAACCAGTTTCAGCACCAGCAGCACCAGCAGCGCGGTCACGCTCAACCGGTTCGATAATGCCTGCTCGATGACGCGATAGCCCACGTTGAAAATTTGCGGCGAGCGTTCCCAGTGCACGCCGGTGAGCGCGGGATACGACAGCGCCAGCACCCCCAATAGCATCCCCCCGATAGCGGGCTGCACCCACTCCGGCACGGCTTTCCACCGCTCGAACACATCTTCCGACCAGTAGAGCACGCGCACAAAAACCACACCCACCAGCGCCGCCAAAATGCCCAGCAGCAGGTAAAAAACATATTCCCACGCGCTGGCAAGCCCATATTCCATCGGGATGGCAAAAGCGGGCACATCGCCGAAAACCGACCTGCCGATGGCACTCGCCGCCACGGCAGAAACCACCACCGTGCCGAATCGCTGCACACTGAATTCACCCAAAATCACTTCCAGCGCGAAAATGACTCCGGCAATGGGCGAGTTGAATGTGGCGGCAATGCCGCCCGCCGCACCGCACGCCACCAAATTGCGCACCCGGTCATCGGAAAGATGGAGCATTTGCCCCACCGTTGAACCCAGCGCCGAGCCGATTTGCACGATGGGACCTTCTCGCCCCACCGAACCGCCACTGCCGATGGACAGCGATGATGCCAGCGATTTGACAATCGCCACCACCGGGCGGATGCGCCCGCCTTTCAGCGCGACGGCTTCCATCACTTCCGGCACGCCGTGTCCTTTGGCTTCGCGGGCGAAAAAGTAAATCATCGGACCGACAATCAATCCGCCCAGCGTGGGAATGATGACCACATAACTTACCCCCAACTGCCGCGTCACAGACGGAAACCAATCATACCCAATCCAATCAACCAATCCAATCAGGTATCGAAACGCCACTGCGCCATAGCCGGTTCCCACGCCGACCACCAGCGCGGTGGTCAGCAACACCATCTGCGGTGGCAGTTGCCAGCGTTCTACCAGTGTGCCAGACCAATTGAGCAGAGTGAACCACCATGCCATCGGTTTTCTCATCGGGATTGTATCGGGTTGGTCAACTGTCATTTGTATTCCTGTGGTATTTTTGCTCACCGGCACCGGAAGCAAAAATCCAAAATATTTTGTGGTACAGGTATTGTAACATCAAACGGGAGATGGTTCAAACAGAATATTGAATCAAAAACGGGCGGGATGAACGTGTCATCTCGCCCGGGAAAGAGAGGGAAGAAACTTATGCTTTTTTCACCGCGATGCGTTTCGCGCTGGTTTGCGCCTCTTTCGTTTTCGGCAGTGTGATGGTCAAAACACCCTTCTTGAATTTCGCATCAATCTTATCGGCGTCAATTTCAACCGGCATCGGAATTGCCCGATGGAATGAGCCGTAATGGCGTTCCATATGGTAGTAGTTTTTGTGTTTCTCTTCTTGTTCGGCTTTCTTTTCACCACTGATGGTCAACACATCGCGGTCAAAGGTTACTTTGATGTCATCTTCATCCATACCGGGCAATTCGGCTTCCACTTTGATTTCTTTATCGGTTTCTGTCACGTCAACTCGCGGCGAAAAACCGGCAAGCGTTTGCTCAAAAGTGGGAACCATCCCGAACGGGTCTTCCCAGAAACTGTCAAACAGTTGGTTGATGCGTTCCTGCAATTCAAAGAAGGGGTCTTCCGGTTTATGAACAGTGATGCGCTTTTCATCGCGTTTCCAAGGGATTAAACTGGTCAGTGCCATACCAATCACCTCCTTTTGCAAATGTCAGCGCAAATGCCGCCGGGTTATGCGGCTTTTACCGGAATTCGCCGGGTTTTCGCCGGACCCGCTTTCGGCAGAACCAACCGCAGTACGCCGTCTTTCACGCTGGCTTCAATTTTATCGCGGTCAATTTCATCGGAAAGGGTGAATTTGCGTTCGTAATCGCCCATTTCATATTCGGCGTATGCCAAACTGTAATTGTCCGGGTTGTTCAGATTCGTTTCGCCATAGATGCTCAACACGTTCTTTTCGAGGGTGATGTCCACCGATTTTTCATCCACGCCGGGCATATCGGCGATAACGTGCACGGCGTCATCCGTTTCGTAAATATCTACCCGCGGCACATACGCTTTCACCGACCGGCTGCGTTCTGCGCCTTCGACCAATTCCACTTCTTTTTTCTTCATTTCCTGCAAAGCATTTTTAGTCATTTTTCCACCTCCATCGGCTCCGATTATGCGGTTTTCACTGCGATTTTGCGCGGTTTATCCGCTTCTGCACGCGGCAGGGCAATGTGCAATACGCCTTTATCGAAAATGGCTTCAACTTTATCGGCATCCACTTGGAACGGCAGTTGGATAGTGCGGCTAAATTTGCCGAACCCACGTTCCTGCCGATGGTAACGCACATCTTCGCCCACTTCATCGGCTTTGCGTTCACCGCTGAGGGTTAACGTTTCGCCCACCACCGAAATTTCGATGTCATCGGGGGACAATCCGGGCAGTTCCGCGGTGATAACGCCACCCTCTTCATTCGTCCAAATGTTCATTGCGGGATACCCCGGCGCAACACGTGGTATAAAATCAGATGCCACATCGGCAAACAATCGATTCATTTCTCGCTGCAAACGTTCAATTTCACGCCAAGGGGAACCAAATTCGTAACTTCGCCAAACCATGTTACCAACCTCCTTACTTTTAGTAACTGTTTGATTAAATTTTACGCCTATAATATACGCAGTGAATGTTAGATTTTCGCTATCAAAATATAAGACCTTCATTAGAAAAATCGCCCCAAAGTGTGCTTTGGGGCGATTTGAAAATAATTTTCTATTTTCGGAAACAGTTAATGAACTAGGGTGTGTTGACGTTTTGTTTTCAGCGGGAAAAACGCCCTTCGATATGCCCTGTGGGCTACTCAGGATGAAAAATCGGCAAACGTCAACAGAACCTAAATGAAACTTTTGAAAAGTGTGTCAAAATTACAAAAATCACCGGTAATTTTTATGATGTCATTCCCGCTTGTGCCCCGCGGGTACGAAAGCGGGAATCCACGATGTTTCGCTATGGATTCCGGATATTTCCCTGCGGGAAATTCCGGAATGACATTAAAAATCCGTGAAATTTGTGAAAATTCGTGGCTTAAATGCAGTTA
>JALVZI010000082.1 GCA_027022125.1 Anaerolineae bacterium
AAAAGCACCGTTACCTGCTTGCGCTCGCCTTCGATGGCGCTGCTGACAAACGAGTCATCGGGCACATCTACCGCCAGCCCGTTGCCGCAGCGTCCGCAATATGCAAACCCGGCAGGGTTATCGAAATGACAAATTTCACATTTTACCATGCATTCTCCAGCCCAAACGTGGTCGGGGAAATTCTCCACCATACCGATGATATTACATTCGGGGCATTGTGTCAACGGGATAATGGTTCAACTGTATTGCGCCTTTATGCGGTTGTGGTATAATTTCCTCGTTTCACTAATGTGAGTAACTGTGTGGGGTATGATTGTATTTTGAATAAACTATTTGTCTGACGGGATTTTCACCTTCCCCCTGCCCCTCCTTTTCAGAGAGGGGGAAAAATTCCCTCCCCCTCAAAGGGGGAGGGTTAGGGAGGGGGTGTGTACCCTGAATAGTTGCGAATTATTTTTAATTGAAGGAATCGGAACACGTATGTTAAAACCACTCAACGCGCTGCTCGGTCTGTTTTCGGTGGATGTGGGAATAGATTTGGGAACAGCCAACACATTGGTATATGTTAAAGGAAAAGGAATCGTCATCAATGAACCGTCGGTGGTTGCCATTGACAAAAAATACAAAAAAGTGTTGGCAATCGGCGTGGAAGCCAAAGAGATGGTCGGGCGCACCCCGGCGAATGTTATCGCCATCCGCCCGCTGCGCGACGGGGTCATTTCGGAATTTGAAGTAACCAAAAGTATGCTGGAATACTTCATCCGCAAAGTACACAAACAGACCATGCTGCCGCTATCGCTGTATGCCCCGCGAGTGGTGGTCGGTATTCCCAGCGGCGTGACTGAAGTGGAAAAACGCGCCGTGCACGATGCGTCGCTGTCGGCGGGGGCGCGGCAAACCTTTTTGATTGAAGAGCCGATGGCTGCCGCCGCAGGCGCCGGGCTGGCAGTCACCGAACCCATCGGCAGTATGATTGTGGTCTTCGGCGGCAACGCAACGGAAGCCACCGAGATCTCCACGGGGGGTATCGTCGTCAGCAATTCCATCCGTGTGGCAGGCGATGAAATGGATGAAGCCATCATCAACTATGCCCGCCAAAAATACAATCTGCTCATCGGGCAGCGGATGGCGGAACGGGCGAAAATCACCATCGGTTCGGCATACCCCCTGCCGGAAGAGCAGACCATCACCCTGCGCGGGCGAAACCTCATCACCGGTTTGCCCGATGCCATCGAAGTTTCCAGCGTGGAAATCCGCGAAGCGCTCAGCGATAATGTCGCCATCATCATTCAAGCCGTGCGCGAAGCGCTGGACGAAACCCCGCCGGAACTCATCGCCGATTTGATGGAAAACGGCATCACGCTGGCGGGCGGCGGCGCACTGTTACAGGGTTTGGCGGAACGGCTATCGGAAGAAACGAAAATTCGGGTACACGTTGCCGACGACCCGCTGACCAGTGTGGCGCGCGGCGCGGGGCTGGTGCTGGAAGATTTGCACAAATACGCCAAAATTCTCACCGGATTGCAGCGCGGCAGCACCAACCACCGTTAACCGCCGCGCCGAAACCATTTCGCCCGTAACCCTCCGTTGCTGCCAACCTTCTGCGACATGGCGGGATTTGCGGGCTTTGTTTTTGCAACAATGTGAGGACTCGCCTGAAAAAAGATGTAAAAACTAAACCACAGAGACGCAGAGGAACAGAGAAAAATAAGATTTGAGAGTCGGTTATGCGGTGGTATCTGCAATTTTTGGCGGAAATTTGAACCGAAACTCAAAAAGTAACTGTTCAGGGGGCGGGAAAAGCGTAGGGGCGGCTCGCGAGCCGCCCCTACGAAACCGAAAAAATCGATTGGCTCGCGTTAAAATCCGTAGGGGCGACCCTGGTGGTCGCCCGAAGCAGGGCAGCCACAAGGGCTGCCCCTTCTGAACATTGCTTCGCCTATCTCGAGCTCAAGTAGATGGATTTATGGAAACTCAAAACCGACAGGGCTTGCTGCTGGCAATTTTTGCCGCACTGATAATTTTAGGTTTCGCGCTCGACCGGCTGGGCTATATGAGCGGGGTGCGCGTCGCGCTGCAAACCGTTTTCCAACCTGCCGAATCGGCAGTGACCGGCGCGGCTCAGCGCGCCGAGAAACTTTCTGAGCAGCAACAAACCGTCGCCCAACTCATCGAAGAAAATAACACGCTGAAAACCGAAGCCAATCGCCTGCTGATTGAGAATATCCAACTGAAAGAGTTGGAACGCGAAAACGAGCGGCTGCGCCAACTGTTGAATTACACCCGCAACAATCCCGGCATCAATTTTGAAGCCGCCAGCGTGGTGGGACAGGTTATCGGCAGCGACCCGAACAATTTTCTGTACACCATTTTCATCGATGTGGGCGCAAATGACGGCGTGGCGAAAGATATGCCGGTCGTCACCCACCGCGGGCTGGTGGGGCGTGTGACGCAGGTGGGACCGAACAGTTCGCAGGTGCTGCTCATCATCGACCCCGCCAGTTCGGTGAATGCGCTGGTGCAAAACTCGCGGGTGCAGGGTATCATCAACGGCGAATTGGGCGGCACGCTGGTGATGGAGCGCATTCCGCAGGGCAAAACCGTCTCGCCCGGCGATTTGGTGCTCACATCCGGGCTGGGCGGCAATTTTCCCGACAAATTGGTCATCGGGCAGATTACCGAAGTTTTTCAGCGTGATTTGGATTTGTTCCAAACAGCGCGGGTGCGTTCCACGGTGGATTTCGGCGATTTGAGCACGGTGCTGGTCATCACTTCTTTCAAGCCAAACCCGTTCAAACAGGAATTGCAACCGGCGGAGGGGCAAAATTAGCGGCTATTTCATCGGGGCAATTTTGATACTGCTGGGGGCGGCGCAGGTGTCGCTATCGCCGTATTTGCAGTGGCAAACCGTCCATCCGAATTTTCTGCTGGTGGCGGTGGTAGCGTGGAGTATGCTCGCCCCTTTTCCGAAAGCCATCGGTTGGGCATTTTTGGCGGGCTTGCTGCTCGATTTTTTCTCCACCGCGCCGTTTGGGGTGTTCACCGCCGCGATGCTGGGCGCGGCAACCGCCGCCAATTTCTGGTTCGACCGTTTCGCGCCGTCGGCGGTACTGCTGCCGGTGGCGCTGATTCTGCCGTACAGCATCGGGTTCGATGTGGTGAGTCTGCTGCTGCAACAGTTGCTCGGCAGACCCGTTTTGTGGAGCGGCACACTGCTGCGGCTGATTGTTTCGGCGGGGCTGTTGAATCTGGTGGTGATGATGCTGCTCTACCCGCTGTTTCAATGGATGGAGCGGGCATCTCACCGCGATGAGATTATGCTGTGAAAGTTGTCATTGGTCATTTGTCACTGGTCACTGGTCATTGGTTATTTGTCATTCGCTGACTCGTTGAATCACCCATTCGCTATTCATCACTCGCTATTCGTAACTCGCCACGCCTATATCTGGGATATTTTTAATGTTCAACCACAACATATAGTATGTTTCAACTATTGAAATTCTGTAACAAATCGAGTATAATGCTTGTAAGTGTGTCGCAAAAACGGTGACAGATTATCAGGTAAAGTTTAGAATTCTCATATTTCAAGCCATCATCATTCTCGTTTTTCTGGTTTTTATCGGGCAATTGTGGCGATTGCAGTTTTTTGAGGGGGCGGAATACCGCCAACTCGCCGACCGCAACCGCTTTCAAACTGAGGAAATTGACGCGCCGCGCGGCATCATTTACGACCGGAACGGCAATTTGCTGGTGCGCAACCGCCCGATATTCGATGTGGCAATTGTGCCCGCCTACCTGCCGGAAGACACCACCGCCCGCGCCGAAGTGTTCGCCAAACTTGCCGATTTGCTGCGCCTGCCCATCACCAACAGCGGCGAGCGCAACATCCCGAGCCACAACGCCTATTTTCGGTCGTTTTTGCACCACGAATATACCCGTCTGCCCGGCAGGCAGGTGCGAAACACCCGCAGCCGCAAACTTTCCGCCGCACCGAAGGGCATTCAGGATGCAGTAGAAAATGCGCCGCCATTCGCGCCATACCAACCGGTCATCGTCGCCACCGATATTTCCGCCGATGCCGCCGCCACCATCGAACAAAACCGGCTCAACTTTCCGGGCGTGTTCGTGCAAACAGATTCCAAACGGGAATATCTGACCGGCGCGCTGACGGCGGATGTGCTGGGATATGTGGGACCCATCCCCCCGGCGCAAACCGACCGCTACCCTGCGCCAACCTACAATCCCAATGATGATGTGGGGCTGGTGGGGGTAGAAGCCAGTTACGAAAAGGAACTGCACGGCTCAAAAGGCGAAGAACTGGTGGAAGTGGATGTTACCGGGCGGAAAATAAAAACCGTCGGTACCACCAGAGAAGCGCAACCGGGCAACAATTTAACGCTGACCATTGATGTCGATTTGCAGAAATTTGTCGCCGATGCGCTGCAAACCGCCATTGATGACTCACCCGGTCAATCGGGGGCGGCGGTGGTGCTCAACGCCCAAACCGGCGAAATTCTGGCGATGGTGTCGCTGCCGACATACGACAACAATTTGTTCGCCGAGGGCATTTCTGCCAGAGAATACAGCCTGCTGGCAGAAGACAAACGGACACCGCTGGTGAATAAAGCCATCGGCGGGCTGTACCCGCCCGGTTCCACCTTTAAAC
>JALVZI010000083.1 GCA_027022125.1 Anaerolineae bacterium
AAACACACCTGCACAAAATTCAGGTCGTCGCCCAAACCGCTTTTGCCGATAACATCTGCGCCCATATTGATGGGAACGGTGATGAGCAGGTCGTATTCCACTTCCTCTTCTTCATATGAAACGATTTTTTTCGCGTCCGGCTCTACCCGCTCGATATTGAACTCTGGCACGAGATGGATATTTTTCTCTTCCAGCGTGTTGCCGAGCAGTTTTGCGGCGCGCGGTTTGGTGAATGCGCCGGGCAGCGGCGTGACCAGCGTCAGTTCCACTTTGTCGCGCATACCTTTTTCGTGGAAGTACCAGTCTGCCAAAAAGATGAATTCCAGCGGGGCGACGGGGCATTTGTACGGCAGGTCAACAATGTTGAGCGCGAGCCGTCCGCCTTGCCAACCGCGCAGATGTTTTGCCAGCGCCATCGCGCCGTCAATGGTGTAAAAATCGTGGATGGATTTTCGCCATTCGCCGTCGTGCAATCCGGGGGTTTCGTCGGGGCGGGGGGTGGTTCCGGTGGCGATGACGAGAAAATCGTAATCGAGATAGCGGCTGTCGCGCGAAATGCGGACACGGTTGTTTTCCGGCTCAATCATTTCGATGGTGGAGACAATCATTTCCACACCGGCGGGGATGAAGTTTCGTTTGGGTTTGATGACGTCGGATTTGCCGTAGATGCCAAAGGGGATGAACAGAAAACCGGGTTGATAGTAATGCGTTTCGTTTTCATCAACGATGGTAATTTTCCATTCGTCCGGGTCGAGGATGTGATAGAGTTTGTTGGCGACCATTGTTCCGGCAGTACCGGCGCCGAGGATGAGTACCTTTTTCATTAACCAATTCTCCTTTGAATTTATTGATTGATAATTTGAGCGATTGCTTCCAGTTTGCCCACCATTTGGCGGCGTTCGGTGATGATGTGCGCCAAAATGTTGGCAAATTGTTGAGCCATTTTCAGCACGGCAGTGAGTTGGTCACCGGAAAGATACGAGACCTCATCGAGATACGGGTTGAAAGCATCTGCCGTGACGCCAAATTCGGCGGCGATTTCCGCCAGATGTTCGGGGGTGGGGGGCCAGTTTTCGGGGGCAATACCGCCGATGACAACCATTCCTTTCAGTTCACGCCCCACGCGGATGAGACCGCGTGTGCCCAACAACCCCAAATGGCTGCGGATGAGTTTCGGTTCGAGTTCCAAAATTTCGCCGAAATGTGCCCAGTCGGCGATACATTTTTCCAGCGCGTTGGGCAATCGGCTGATGGCTTTGAAGGGTCCGCACGGTTTGCTCACTTCGGTGACGGGATGTCCGCTCATATCGGTGACGACAATCATAATATCCATCAAATCGGCAAACGTGTCTTGCATCAATTGCACACATTCCAGCGGCAGCAATTTGTTCAACGGGCTTTCGGGCAGCGTACCGGCGGCGGGAGCAGGTGCGGCGATGGATGCGGTGGCGTTGCTGTTGAGCCATTGTGTCACTTGGTCGGCGGGGAAGCGCCACTGTCTGCCGACGCGCATCGCCGGGATGTTACCCGCTTCTGCCATACGGTAAACGGTAGAGCGGTCAACGTGGAGTAAATCTTGAATATCTTTTGCGGTGAGCATATCAACCATAGCCGGTCTCCCTTTATTGTGAAAGAATTATCATTCTTTCGGTGTTATTGTACTTGGTTAGCAAAAAATGCACTAGTGACAAATGTCACATCTTTATGCGACAAGTGTCACTAGTGCATATTATGCAGAAAATGCAGATAATGCACAAATACGAGCGTTTGAATTTCGATGCGGAATTGGGTACAATGGCTGTGTGATGATTTTTTCAGAAAATGGGGGTTCTCGATGCAGCGAACAGTATTGGAAGCGAAGCGGTTGGGCGTGTATTCCTGCCATCCCGAAACAACATTACAGGATGCCACTTGCCGGATGGTGGCGCGAGATGTGAGCGCGCTGGTGGTGGTTGACCCGCACGGCTATCTGCGGGGTATCATCTCTCGCACCGATTTACTGCGGGCATACAAAAGCGGCAGCGATTGGATGGCACAGCCCGTTTCGGCGGTGATGAGCGCCGATGTGGTGACGGTATCGCCGGAGGCAACGCTCGATATGGTGGCAGATTTGCTATTGCAAGACCATATCCATCGGGTGGTGGTGGTCGAGCGCGAAGCGGGGGGCATTGTGCCCATCGCCGTCATCTCTGACAGCGATTTTGTCTATCATATGTCCAAAGAAACTTGCGAGATGTAGTTTTATCGGCAATTTCCACCCGGATAGAATGAATGAACACAGATAAAAATGAAAATCCGTGAAATTCACATAATCTGCGTTCTATAGTTGATTGACTGACAAAACTCGAATTGTTATATATCCTGTGGTATATAATCGAAAAAGAAGCGTATGTCATTCCCGCGAAAGCGGGAATCCACTATTTTTTGCTGTGGATTCCGGATATTTCCCTGCGGGAAATTCCGGAATGACATTTAAAATCTGTGAAATCTGTGAAAATTTGTGGTAGATTTTTTATCAAACCGAGATTATCCATAATATAATCGACGAAAATCTGCAAAACTAATACCAAAAAAAGATTTGTCAGTCAATCAAGTCCTATAGTTTTATGGGAATTGGAATTCAAAATTTTGATGCGGGCGGCAGGCATAACAGGTGCTCGGATGGTCATCTCCCGCGGCGATGGGTTGTCCGCACATTGAGCATTTTGTCAACTCGCCCGCAGCGAGATAGTGCGGTTTTTTGCTCAGCACGGCGGGGGTGGGGGCAACTTTTTCCAGCGAGATAGCATCTTCGGGGCAGGCAACCGCGCAGATGCCGCAATCGTCGCCCAGACAGAGCGCGGGATAAAACCCCAGCGCGAACCGCGTTTCATCGCTGAGAAATGTCAGCGAGCCGGTGGGGCAGAATCGGGCGCACAGCCCGCAGGCGGTGCATTTTTCCGGCGAAACCACCACATCGAACACCGGCAGCGCGCCGTCGGCATCGTGCGTCAGTGGCGTGGGCGCGGGTGGTGCATCTGCCAACTTTTCATCCAAACGCGATAAAATCCGCACCCGTTGGGCGGGCACAAAATGGGGCAACCGCTCCGACACCGGCACAAAACGCCCCAGCGATGCGGGGTCAACCGGTTCTTCCGCCAGCACCGCACCGATGCCCTCTTTTCCCAACTGGCTGATGGATTTGAAAAAACCGCGCCGCGACACCGGCGGGCGGTCAATATCCACCACCGCGCGCGGCACAGACGGCGCATCGGCGGGCAGTTGGGTTTGCAGGCGGATGGGCGTGTGCTCGCCGGGAATTTCCGCCCACGCATTCGCCCGCGCCGCCGATTGCTCAATGTGGGGGTGTACCGCGCCGATGGGACATTCCGCACAGTGAGAATCATCCAGCACGATAGGTTTTTCTTGCAGCGCGAGCGGCAGCAGATGCGCCGGAGAGAGCGCCGCCAAACAGCGTTTGGTCTGCACGGCGACGGCAGTCTGCCCGTGTGCGGGGTCGGGATGCTGCGGGCAAATCAGCGAAATTGGCTCGGCGGGCAAAATGGCGATGGTCTGCGGCAGGCGGTTCAGTGTGGGGTCGGGGCGGGTGAAGGCGTTGGTGGGGCAAGCGTGCAGACACAATCCGCAGTGAATGCAGGCTTCGGCGTTAAAAATGGGCGCCGATCCCGGTTTCAGCGTGATAGCATCTTCCACCGGGCAGGCATCGGTGCAGATAGTGCATCCAATCTGCCGGAAACGGGTGTTCAGACACCGTTGAGCATACAGCGTGATTTCATCGCCGGAAAAGTATTCGGTAATGTTTAAAAGAGAATCAACCACACTCATAAAAAATGCTCCGCAGTAAAATAACACAGTGCTCCCCCGCGATGATGTGCTGGGAGAACACTGTGTCTGTTATCTGGAACTAAATGAAACTTTTGAAAAGTGTGTCAAAACTACAAAAATCATCGGTAATTTTTATGATGTCATTCCCGCGAAAGCGGGAATCCACGATGTTTCGCTATGGATTCCGGATATTTCCCTTCGGGAAATTCCGGAATGACATTAAAAATCCGTGAAATTTGTGAAAATTCGTGGCTTAAATGCAGTTACACAAAAAGTTTCAACCAGTTCCTGGTGAAAAACTACCAGCCCGAAGGCACGGTGGTGATTGAGCAGGAATTGCGCCCCCGGTAATTCTGCCGATTACGGCGCGGGCGGAATCCACAATTTTTGCCCGATTTCAATCAAATCGGGATTGTCAATCACCGTGAAACTGTCATCGGTTGCCGCCATTTCGTTGGTGGCGGTTACGATGGCATCATACGCGAACGGGTCGCCGTAAAATTTGTCGGCAAGTTTGCTGAGCCAATCGTCTGCTTGAACGATATACGCTTGCCCCTCCGGCGCAGGCGCGGCGACGGCGAGCGTTTGCGATTCACTTTCCGCCAGCACCGAACCGTCTGCGGCGAGCGTGCGCGCGGCGAGCGAGAAATCACCCGCAGCGGGTATATCGGCGGGGAATTGCCATGTGCCGTCCGCGCCGACTGTGACCGTGCCGAGCGATTTCCCGTCCAGCACAATTTCCACGGTGGAACCGGGTTCGCCCGTGCCGGAGAGCATCACCGTTCCGGCGACTGCATTTTCCGGCAGCGACAGCGTCGGCGGTGCGGCGGGGGCGGCGACG
>JALVZI010000084.1:0-8601 GCA_027022125.1 Anaerolineae bacterium
CGGCAATTTTCCCGATGAGACAGATGCCCACACTTTCCGCGCTGAATTGCCCGGCATGGTCGGCAATGGTGGTCAGCGGCTGGGTCTGGTAAATTTCGCCCGTGTCGGTGACGCAATAATGGTAGGCGATGCCGGGGCGCGGGTGTTTCGGATTGTTGGCTTGAAACTCCGCAATCCGCTGCGGTGTGACCGTCGGCGGGGTGGCGGTATGGTTCAGCACAAATTGCCGAATTTGGCTGAGCAGTCGGGTGGGGTATGGCGGCAAATTCGGGTTGGTGGGCAGGGTGGCGCTGATGTCCTGAATGTTCAACTGCCCCGGCGAAACCACCGGTTCGGAAATACTGCCGGCGGTAATGACGATATTCGGCAAATCGAGCGCGGGCTGGTTTTGGTCGGCAAACCATGTCACCATTTCCTGCACCATATCCCACCGCAGATGATATGTGCCGGGGGTGGCGGGGGTGCGCAGTTGCGCCTGCAAACTGACTACCTGCCCCGGCGGCACATCGAACGGCAGCACGGTGCGAAAATCGAGATGGGGGGGAAACTGCACCAATTGCCCCTGCGGGGTGAACCAGCGAAAGCCGAGATGGAACGGATTTGTGCCGCCCGCCATCCATGTGAATTTTCCGGTATTTTTGACGGTGACGGGCACGGTGAGCGTTTGGTTGGCGGGCATTTGGTTGGGTGTGCCGTGGTTCAGATATTCGGCGCGATAGCCGGGCACCGCCGAAACACCTTCCGCCAGCATTTGCTGCGCCTGTGCCACCAAACCCGGCTTCCACTGGTCGAATGTGTCGCCGGGGCTGGCGGTGACTGCCAATTCCCGATACCCCAAAATGGTACTGCCGTCCAGCGGTATATTCAATTCCACCGACAGATTCGCCAGCAGTGCGGCGGTGGCTTCCAGTTGCGCGGCGGGGGGTGGCGTGTCGGTAAAATCGCCGATGAGACACAGCCCCACGCTATCTGCGCTGAATTGCCCGGCGTGGTCGGAAATGGTTTCCAGCGGCTGGGTCTGGTAAATTTCGCCCGTGTCGGTGATGCAGTAATGGTAGGCGATGCCGGGGCGCGGGTGTTTCTGGTTGGTAGTTTGGAACTCCGCAATTCGCTGCGGCGTGATTGTCGGCGGGGTGGCGGTATGGTTCAGCACAAATTGCCGAATTTGGCTGAGCGAGCGGGTGGGGTACGGCGGCAAATTTGGGTTGGTGGGCAGGGTGGCGCTGATGTCCTGCACGTTAATTTCGGGCGCGGGCGGTTTTTGCGGCACAAAATCAGGGTCGTATTTAAAATTGAATTTCACCGCCTCTTTTAAGTCCTGCTGAACTTTCTTTTTCGGTTTTATCGTCCATTCATCATCGGTAGACCAGCGATAGAGTGCCACACACCGAATTTGCTGATGCCCTTCTTTGTTCCAATTGTTAATCTCTCGATAGACGTTTTTCACCCAGCCGCTGTTCACATCGGGCCAGCGCGAACCGTCGGGGTTTTTGTCGCCGTTCGCTTCGGTGATATACACCGGCAAATGTCGAAACGCCCACGGGATGGCGTTCATTTGGTCTCGGTAGGTGCGAAATTGAAAATAATACCGGCGGGCTTCCGGCGGATGTTGCATTTTCTCATCGCTGAAAATTAAATTGGGGTCGTAGCCGTGCGAATAGGCGTGCAGCGCGATACCGTCGCAGTTTTCCGCGCCGATTGCCACCAGCATATCGTGCAGATAGCGAATATAATCGCCCCAAAAACCGTTGTATGGCGGTATGTTCGGCGCACCGGGAATTTTGTTGGCGGGATACACACCCTGCGGGTCGGCTTCGTACCATGTTTCAAAATTCCACGGGGCAATGGGGCTGGTGAGCACTTGGTCGTTTCGGTGACCGGGCACGTTTTTGATGGCTTCTCGCACCTGACGGTAGCAATCGGCGTATTTTCGCGGGGTGATGATTTCGCCGGGGGGTTGCTCGCGGCGCATGTTCACTTCGTTACCGATAATCCAAATATGCGCCCCTTTTGAGGCTTTCACAAAATTGGCGGCACGCTGGGCAAAATTTAAGTATTGTGACGAATGAGGAATGGTGCCGGTGTTATCGGCGTAAGTGTGATTGAGGCGTACAATTACGCCGAAACCTTTATCGGCTATTTTGCGGTAATCGCGTCCGCCATAGTCATGGGGGTTCGAGCCGATTTCTTCGGTGATGACATACCAGCCCTTGGCTTTGGTGCCGGTGCGCATCAGTTTTTCGCTGGCGGTTTCGTGGTCGTGTATCGCGTAAATATATTCGTTTTCGCCGTAGGGAACTGCCATGGCTCGCTCCTGATTTTGGTGGGGTTATGCAATTTCCCACAGCGACGGGATGGGGGTCGGTGTGGGTGGGGGAAAATTCCAATGGTTCAGCGCGGAGAATATCACCGGATGCGCCAGCAACAGCACCAGCGACACAATCAGCAGCAGAATGATAACTTTCGCCACCGGCGACAGTGTGCGCGGTTCGGTTTCAGAATCGGCATCGGGGTAATTCGGGTCAACATCCGGCAAAAAATCTGACATGGTTATCTCCTGTGTTGATTCTCTACTATCCGGCGAAATATGTCAAGCCTATTGCAAAATCTCACAAAACATTCATCAAATCTCCACAAGATTTCCATATTTGGATGCTATACTGAAGTCAAATCAACAAAACAACGGTTGATTGAAAAAATTACAAAAATAAAAATGGAGATAAAAAATGAAAACTTTATTGAAAGTAATCGGAATTGTAGCAGTGGTTGGTATTGTTGGTGCAGTGATTGTCGGTGCGGTGGCATTTGCGCAGGGACCGCAACAGAATTTTAACCCGCAAAATTTCGCCGGGCAGATGAGACACGGATTTCAGCAGGGTATGCACGGTCAAACGCACGGGCTGATGGGCGAAGATATGGAAGAAACCATGCACACCGCCATTGCCGATGCGCTGGGCATGAGTGAAGCCGATTTTGAAGCCGAAATGAACGCCGGCAAAACGATGTTCGATATTGCCGCCGAACAAGGTGTGGATGTGAACACCGTCTGGGCAGCGATGCAATCTGCCCGCGCCGATGCCTTGCAGCAAGCCGTGGCGAATGGCACGCTCACCCAAGAGCAAGCCGACTGGATGAGCCAGATGGGTCATCAACACGGCGGCATAACCGGTGGTCAAATGGGCGGACACGGACACGGTTCACACAAACACGGTTCGCACGGTGGCAACGGTGGTCAGCACAACGGCGACTGCCCGTACAACACTGCACAGTAACACACGTTCATTCTTCTCTCCCCTCTATCCCGCCTGCCGAAAATTCGGTGGGCGGGATTTTTCATTTCTTCTGCACATCCTCTCCATATTTTTTCCACATTTCTGTGATATAATACGAGCGAATGAGCGAATGAGCGAATGGGCAAATGACGAGTGACCAATGACAAATAACAAACGACCAATGATAGACAAACGCATTTTAGTGGTTGATGATGATAAAGAAATTGTGCGGCTGGTGCGCGCCTATTTGGAGCAGGCGGGATTTGTGGTGCTCACCGCGTTTGACGGCGAAACCGCCCTGCACACCATCCGCCGCGAAAAACCCGATTTGGTGGTACTCGACCTGATGCTGCCCGACCGCGACGGCTGGGACATCACCCGTGTGGTGCGCAGCGATACTGCCATCGCCGCCACACCCATCATCATGCTGACCGCCCGCGTGGAAGACACCGACAAAATCATCGGGCTAGAGTTGGGCGCAGACGATTATATCGCCAAACCATTTAACCCGCGCGAAGTGGTGGCGCGGGTGCGCTCGGTGCTGCGGCGCAGCCAACCCGCCCCCGCCGCCGAAAAATCGCGCGTGCTGCAGGTGGGCGAACTCATTTTGGATTTAGGGCGGCACGAAGTGATGATGGCGGGCAACCCCGTTGAAGTGACCCCCACCGAGTTTAAACTGCTGCAAATTCTCATCGAAAGTCCCGGCTATGCCTTCACCCGCTCGGAGTTGATTGAGCAGGGGCTGGGCTATGAATATGAAGGCATGGAACGCACGCTCGACAGCCACATCAAAAACCTGCGCCGCAAAATCGAACCCGACCCCAAACACCCCGTTTACATTCAAACCGTGTATGGCGTGGGGTATCGCCTGTCGCCACCGGCGTAAAAAAGGAAGGATGGTGTGGGTATGGTTCATTTTACGGACACCCCGTTTTTAAATTGCAATCTGTTGCCAATACCCTCGTGAAACGTGATGCGTGAAATCAGGCTCACGTTTCACGTATCACGATTTATCCGCTACAGCAATCCGGCGCGAGCGCAAAAACACCTCTGATAAAAATGCAGGACATTCTATGAACAAACTTTGGGTAAAATTAACCATCGCCTTTTTCGCCGTCACACTCATCGGGCTGATAGCGGTTGCCCTGCTGATAAACAATCGGGTCAGCACCCAATTTCGAAATTTTGTGGTGCGCAACGATATGATGAGTTCGCCGCTTGTCGCATCACTGGAATCATTTTATGCCAAACACGGCAACTGGACGGGTGTGAAAACAGTTTTTGAAACCACCACCCCCGGTATGGGTATGGGGATGGGACACGGTGCAAGAGTGGGGCACGGTGCGGGGATACCGCACGGAATGGGCAGTCTCACGCTCACCGATGCCGCCGGAAATGTGGTTTTCAGTCACCGCACCGACCTGCCCGCCACCCTTTCGCCCGCCGAACTCGCCGACGCGCTCCCGCTGGAAGTCGGCGGGCAGACCGTTGGCTATCTGCACTTTCTGCCACCCGGCAAAAGCGATTTGACCGCTGCGGAACAAGCCTTTCTGCAAAAAGTAAACCTGTCCATCCTGCAAGCGGGACTCATCGCCGCTGTGCTGGGGCTGGTACTCGGACTCGTCATCGCGCGCGGGTTGAGCGCACCGCTGCAATCGCTGTCCACCGCCGCCCGGCGCATCGCCCATGGCGATTTGAGCCAGCGCGTCCCCGAAAAAGGCTCGGAGGAAATTGCCGAACTGGCGCACTCGTTCAACGAAATGGCGGCGGCGCTGGCGCAAGCCGAAACACTGCGCCAAAATTTGGTGGCAGATGTGGCGCACGAACTCCGCACCCCGCTGACGGTATTGCAGGGCAATCTGCGCGCCATTCTCGATGGGGTGTACCAGTTGGACAAAACCGAAATTACCCGCCTGTACGACCAAACCCGCCATCTGATTCGGCTGGTGAATGACCTGCGCGAACTGACGCAAGCCGAAGCGGGACAATTGCCGCTCAATCGGGTTACAGTGAACCTGAACACGCTGGCGGGCGATACCCTTTCGCTGTTTGAACCGGTCGCTGCCGCCGAAAATATCACCCTGCGTGCCGACCTGCCCGCCGATTTGCCGCCGGTTTCCGCCGACCGCGAGCGGCTGTTGCAGGTATTGCACAATCTGCTGGCGAATGCCATCCGGCACACCCCGGCGGGCGGCACGGTGACACTGCGCGGCGGAGCAGACGGCGGCTCGGTGTGGCTGGCGGTGTCCGACACCGGCGAAGGTATTGCACCAGAGGATTTGCCGCGCGTGTTCGACCGATTCTACCGCGCCGACCGCGCCCGCACCCGCAGCACGGGTGGTTCCGGGCTGGGGCTGGCGATTGCCCGCGCCATCGTCACCGCGCACGGCGGCGAAATTTCCGCCGCCAGCGACGGCATCGCCGGGCGGGGCAGCACCTTCACCGTGCGACTGCCACAAGAACTATAAACTGGTTGAAACTTTTTAACGGTGCATAAAATCTACTGCAATCAACTCTGATTTTGGGTTATGTCATTCCCGCGAAAGCGGGAATCCATCATGTCTCGCTATGGATTCCGGATATTTCCCTGCGGGAAATTCCGGAATGACATTTAAAATCTGCAAAATCTGTGGATGAAATCCAGCCTGTCCAAAAGTTTCAGTCCACAAATAGAAGCAGATAACAAAAAAATCTGTGTTAATCTGTGGACTATTTTTCATCCGCAATCCCACATTTCCCCCATAACTTCTCCATAATTTCTCCAAATTCATTTGCTATACTGAATGCGTGACTAAAAACAGTCACTTTTAACACTGAATTTCAGGAGAAATGAAAATGAACTTCAAAACCGTTATCTCTTTTGGCATCGTTTCAATTTTATTGCTGGCGTTGACCGCGTGCGCCAGCACCGCCCCGGCATTATTGACGCAAAACACACCGGCAGATCCCACTGCGGCAATCGCCTCGCAGGGGAACGGGCAACTCACCGCCCCCGCCGATGGCAGTGGCAACCAATTCGGCAAAAACGGCGGCGGCAATGGTCAGCGCGGCGGGCAAACCGCCGAACCCCTGCCCACCCCCGACATCGACCCGGCGACTGTCGAAATGATTGACTGTCTCATCTGCGATACCGATTTGAGCGGTTACACCGGCGAGTTGACCCCCGCAGAAATCAATGGGCTGCTGCTGGCGCTCAACGATGAATATCACGCTTGGGCAACCTATGACCAAGTGCTGAAAGATTTCGGCGACGTGACACCGTTCAGCAACATCATCCACGCCGAAGCGCAACATATCAGCATGCTGGAAACGCTATTCAACACTTATGGCGTGCCCGTTCCCGAAAATTCGTGGATTGGCAACGCGCCACAATTCGCCAGTACCACCGAAGCCTGCGAAGCCGGTGTGCAGGCGGAAATCGAAAATGCTGTGCTGTACGAAAACATCTTCGCCACCACTCAGCGCGATGACATTCTGACCGTGTATCAATCGCTGCAAAGCGCCAGTTGGAACAACCATCTGCCCGCCTTCCAACGCTGTGCCGCCGGTCAAACCGAAGACAGTTTCGGCGGTGGGCAGGGGCAACATCGCGGCGGACGCTGGCAAAATCAAAAATAGCCAGCGGCACACAGAGTTTCACGAAGAAAACCCAAATCATCATAAACATAATGAAGAAAATAGAATTTATACAATTCAATCATCCACAAATGTCATACCGGAATTCCCCAAAGGGGAATATCCGGTATCCATAACAAAAATCTTCTGGATTCCCGCTTTCGCGGGAATGACATACCTAAAAAGAGAATCAGCCGATGCACACCGAGAAAAAATCACTCGCCGACCGAATTTTATACACCACCCCCACCGATGACCGCAGCCGAATGCGCGCGGTGGCAAACAACATCATTTTGCACCTGCATCCCACCAAAGTGCCGAAACCCGCACTGCGGTTCACATACACCTGGGGGCTGGGCGGGCTGTCAACCCTGCTGGCGCTCATCCTCATTTTTACCGGCGTGCTGCTGATGTTCCGCTACGATGCCAGCGTCGAGCGGGCATATACCGGCATTCAATTTTTGGAAACGCAAGTGCCGTTTGGTTCACTGTTGCGCGGCATCCACCACTGGGCGGGAAATCTGCTGCTCATCACCACATTTCTGCACATGGGACGTGTGTTTTTCACCGGCAGTTTCAAAAAAGGCAGAGCCACCAACTGGATTGTGAGCATCTTTTTGCTGCTGATGGTCGTCGCCTTCAATTTCACCGGCTATCTGCTGCCGTGGGACCAGTTGGCATTTTGGGCGGTCACGGTGGGAACCAGTCTGCTGGGGTATATTCCCGTCATCGGTGCGCCGGTGAGTGATTTTCTGTTGGGCGGACCCGAAGTGGGTCAAGCCACCCTGCGGAATTTTTACGCCATTCATGTCGCCGTGCTGCCCGCCGTTTTCATTTTTCTGATGTCATATCATTTCTGGCGAATCCGAAAAGACGGCAACATCACCCAGCCAATTCCCGCCGACGGGCAGCGTGTCGAAAAACTGACCACCATCCCGCATTTGGTGCAAATTGAAGTTGCCGCCGGAACAGCACTGCTTGCCGCGCTGCTCATCTGGGCGATGTGGGTTCCCGCACCGCTGGAAGCGTTGGCAAACCCGGCACATCCGCCGAACCCAGCCAAAGCCGCATGGTATTTTTTGGGATTGCAGGAATTGCTATTGCACATGCACCCGCTGGCGGCACTTTTTCTGCCCAGCCTGATACTGCTCGGCATTGCGGCAATGCCCTACCTCGACCCGGATGAACTCACGGTGGGCGTGTATTTCCGCTCGGCGGCGGGACGGCAAACCGCCATTTTGGGCGCACTGCTGGCGGTGTCGCTGGTTCCCGCGCTGGTACTGCTCGATGAGTGGTTCATCGACCTGCCGGGCTGGCTGCCCACCCTGCCAACGCTCATTTCCAACGGGTTGATTCCGGCGCTGTTGACACTCGGCGGGCTGTGGGCGATATATCGCTTTTTCCGCCGCAATCTCAAAACCAATCACGGCGAAGCGCTGGTGGGGTTGTTCGCCTTTCTCACCGTCAGTTTGATTGTGCTCACGGTCATCGGCGTTTTCTTCCGCGGGGCGAATATGGCGCTGGTGCTCCCATTCGGTTGATTGGAGATTGGTTATTGCTGACCACTGAAAACTGATTACTGAAAACTAATCTGACTTGAAACCTGAAACCGGTAAAAAAACTATGACCAACAAAACCACACCCGCAACCGAATCGAAACTCACCCGCCGCGATTTTTTGAAACTCGGCGCGAATGTGCTCGGCGCGGTGGCGC